>JAAOZO010000134.1 GCA_011605715.1 Nitrososphaerota archaeon
GAAAAGAGGCATGCAATTCTTATGTACCTAAATTTGAATGGATTTAAATTTAAATTCATCAACACACACCTAGGATTAAGCAAGGATGAAAGAATTAAGCAAAGTAAAAAGCTTTTAGAAATTTGCGTTTCAGATAGTTTTCCAACGTTGTTAGTTGGAGACTTCAATGAACCAATTTCTGGCGAAGCAGTAAAAATACTACTGGATAATGGTTTAAATGAAATTAGTAGAGTCTACCCTGAATATAATTCATACACATTTCCATCAAATAAACCTACAGTAAAGATTGACCATATCTTCTTTACAAAACATTTTAAGCTAGTAAACTTTGAAGTTATTTCTAGTAATTCCTCTGACCATCTTCCAGTAGTGGCAACTCTTGAAGTTGCGACATAAAAATAACTTATGAGTTTAAAATTTCTAGAAGCTCAAGTAAGCTCTTTATTCTGAGAACATCTTTGCCCTTATATTTTTCGGCCCTATCTAACAACACAGCCTTAAATCCTGCATTTTTGCTCCAATATAATCAGTTTCATAGTCATCTCCAACATGCAAAATGCGATGTGGCTCTACTCCAAGCATTTTTGATGCTAGCAAGAAGATTTCCTTATTTGGTTTCTCAATTCCAACTGTTCCAGAGGCAACTAAGTAGCTGAAGTATTTTTGCAAGCCGCACTTTATGAGGTAGGTTCTTAAGTTCCTTTCTGATGAAACGTTAGAAATTATTATTAGCTTGTACTTGCTTTTTATTAGCTCATCTAAAGTTTTAGAAACATCTTCGTATGCTTTAAAGCTAACATTTTCTGGCCAAAGATTCACTATTTTTGTGGCTAACTCTTCGTTTTTTACTCCAATGAAGTTTAGCATATCTTTCACAAGCTTAAGCATACGCTCTTCATTCCAAATTTCACCTCTTTGACGCTTTGCATTCCAGATAGTTCTAGCTTTTTTAAATGCAGACTCTAAAGAACTTAAACTAAAATTAAAACCAAGGTTTGTGAGAATCCTATGATATACTTCGTAGTCTTCTTCTGTTTCAAAAGCTAACGTACCACCAAAGTCAAACGAAATTGCACTAAGAGCCATTCGTTCTAAGAATCAAAAAGTAGTTTTAAATTTTTCGTGAGTATGTAGCTTCTAACAGATGAAGCAAAACAAAAATAAATTTGAAAAAAATAAAAAACAAAAGATTAAGTTTACTTCTTCTTTTTGATGACAAGAAAGTAGAGTGCTACTACAACTATCAGAACAACTATGCCTCCTGCAATGTAGGGAGTAGCCTTTGTCCAGAAGGTTACGTAAGTTGGCTTTGTTCCTTTTAGTCCAGCACCCCAGAGTACTACATTAGTGACGAATTGGGGACCTGAAAGACTTGGAAATTCTTCATAAGCTGCATTCCACATTCCTCTGTAGTGGTCAAATGGAGCTTCCGCGCTGAATAATACTATGTTGTTGTTACTTAAAACTTCCGCGGCCATAAGCAAAATTTTTCCAACATACCCTACTTTGTACGCAGAGGGTAATGGAGGAGTATACTCTTGGATTGCACCCTTTTCGCTAGTCCAAGCAATTCTGTATATGTTATCTAAACTTTGATCAACTAACGTATACCATTTTCCGTTATCGTAAGCAGCTATTGCTCCAGGTCCATGGAACAGGACCCATCCTGAAACACCATCTGCTAGTACAGAAAGTTCTTTATCTGGAGTTATATCCGCTACCACATGATAAGGCTTTGCAGGAGCTCTTCCAGGATCTGTAGCTTCACAATTGTCGTTTCTAAGTCTACTTCCAACAGCTTCAGCCACTGCATTTGCTGGCGCTATTCTTAAGTAATCTCCACCTTGGTAGTCAGAGTCTCCAGTAATCCAAAGTACCTTTCCAGAGCCTGTGTCCATCCATTGCTTAATTGCTGAGATTTCTGATTGTGTATAGTTTGCACCAGTATCAACTTGCACAAGTATTACCATTATTGCATCCTTTATGTCGTCATAGGTTATAGTATCAGCGAAAACCTTCCACTCTACTTGCGATATGTTGCCCATCATGTAGTTAAGCTCAAGATTTGCTTTTAGCATTCCTTTTGCAAATACCACAACTAGCGGCTTTCCTTGAGAGAATACACTTTGCGCAGGGAGTAACAGTAGAAGGACGAGAGCTACTAAAAATCCAATTTCTTTTTCTCTTCTCATGCCTTTTTATTTGTTTTTAGTAAATATAAATGTTAATTCACATGTTCAATTAAAAATTGCAAGAATACGATAACGAAAGAAATGTTAAAATATTAAAAGATTTTAGGTTAAGGTAGGTGAAAAGCAAGTGAAGATGAATTCAAAAAGCATTTTGGCTATAGTTGTAGCTTTTTTAGTCTTAGCGTCAACAGCTTATCTTGCCTATGTTTATGTTTTTCCACCAAAAAAGCCCGTAGTTCTAAGGGTAATAACGAGGCATGGCTATGACATTTTAGATGTAGCAAAAGCTGCTTTTATGAGCTCGGACGTTGTAAAGAAGTACAACGTAAAAGACGTACAGTGGTTGTCTGTAGACCCTTCTGAATGGATTGACCTAATAAAAACAAGTGCAAGCAAAGAAGGACAGGAAATTGACGTAGCTTGGGGCGGTGGACCCACATTGTTTGACCTCTTAGCAACAAATGGACTGCTAAGCCCTCTTGAAGGAGGTGAAATTTCTTCCGTAGTTAAGCAAATTCCAGATACTTTGTCAGGAGCTCCAATGAAGAGGTATGATTCGAAAGGAAACTTAATTTGGGTTGCTGCTGCAATTTCTTCATTTGGATTTACAGTGAACTTAAACTACTTAAGCAAAGCCAAGCTTCCAGTTCCTCAAACATGGATTGACTTGGCAAATGAAACCTATGCTTCTACGCTACCAGTTCCAAGTGTAGGAGTTGCTGACGCTACGGTTAGCACAAGCAACACAAGAATATTTGAAATTATCCTACAACGTTATGGTTGGGAAAAAGGTTGGGAAATTTTAACACTAA
>JAAOZO010000130.1 GCA_011605715.1 Nitrososphaerota archaeon
ATGAATTCACACAAAGATGCGTTTGAAGTTACTCCTTGGAGCGTTTCAGGAGTAGTTGACTATGAAAAGCTAATCAAAGACTTTGGGACACAGCCTTTAACTGATGATTTAATTAAGAAAATAGAACTTCTCGCTGGAGAAGCTCACTTTATGATAAGAAGAAAGGTCTTTTTCTCTCACAGAGACTTAGACTTAGCACTCTCAGATTATGAAAAAGGTGATGGTTTCTTTTTGTATACCGGAAGAGGTCCAAGTGGACCTATGCATTTAGGACACATTATTCCATTTTACTTTACAAAGTGGTTGCAGGATAAGTTTAATGCAAATTTATATATACAAGTTACTGATGACGAAAAATTTTTAGAAGAAAAAAGAAATCTATCCTGGGAAGAAGTAAAGAAATGGACCTACGAAAACATTCTTGACATAGCTGCTGTTGGATTTAATCCTGACAAAACTTTCATATTCACTGACGTTGAATACATGGGGAAACTTTACCCTATGGCTATAAAAGTAGCAAGAAAGATAAACTTCTCCTTAGCAAAAGCTGTTTTTGGTTTTGATTTCCAAACAAATATAGGTATGATTTTTTATCCTGCTATTCAAATAGTTCCAACTTTGTTTGAGAAAAAAAGGTGTCTTATCCCATCGGCTATTGACCAAGATCCTTACTGGAGAATTCAGAGAGATATAGCAGAAGATTTGGGTTACTACAAGACTTCAGCAATACATTCAAAGTTTATTCCTCCTCTAACTGGATTTCAAGGTAAAATGAGCTCTTCAAAACCAGAAACAGCAATTTATTTGTCAGACGATGCAAAGACGGTAAGGACTAAAATTTATAGGTATGCCTTTTCTGGCGGCAGAGCCACAGTTGAGGAACACCGAAAGTATGGCGGAGATCCATCAGTAGATGTATCTTTTCAGTGGTTGTACATGTTCTTAGAAGAAGATGATAAGAAGATAAAAAGAATAGAAGAGGATTACAGAAGTGGGAAATTATTAACTGGAGAACTTAAAGATATACTCATTGAAAAACTTGTCGCATTCCTAGAAAAACATAGAGATATGAGAAAAAAAGCAAAAGAACTTGTGAACTTATATAAGTATGAAGGAAAACTTGCAAAAGAAATGTGGAATGATTTAAAAATCAAAACGTAAATTTTTCAAAAATTAACTATAAGGGCTAAACTTATTAAACAACATGGATGAAAAGATATTTTTGGCTTGTTTAGCTCTTATCAAAAACCTATTGTTCCAGTTCTTCAATTGATACCCCATAATTTGAGAGGCAATCTTCACAGATATACTTTCCTTGATATGATACTAAGCGTTCACTCCACTGCCCGCAATCTTCACAGTATCCTTCATAATACTCTATCTTGTTTGCAAGAGTTAAGGGCGAGATCTTTGAGTAGTAAGTTTCAAGGATTGCTGGAACTGCTAGCACAATATCTCTTTCAGTTATAACTCCTACTAGCTTATCATTTTTCATGACACCTAGTTTATGAACCTTATGTAAACGCATAGCATCTAGTGCTCTCTCTAGATCCTTGTTATAATCTATTGTTATCAGGGGGGAACTCATAACTTCTTCTACTGTTACTTTTTTTGGATCAAGCCCCCTTGCTACAACCTTGACTACTATATCTCTTTCAGTTATCATGCCTACTGGGTTGTTCGAAGAATTAACTACAATTATGCTTCCTATTCCTCTAAGATCCATCTCTTTAGCAGCTTCTTCAACAGTCTGGTTCTTGTTTACTGTGTAAACTGGAAAAGTGGCAACATCCCCTACCGTTATTTTGTTCGTTTTCGTTATTCTTCTCATGTCCTCTCAGTATGATTAGCTTGCAAAAACTAGCTAAATAAGTTTTTCCTTGCTCTAGAATTAACAAGCAACGTTTTGAAAAGTGGTGGACCTTCTACTTCTGTAGAATCTCAAGGTCTTTCTTGTTAATCGCTTTTTTAGCTTATTTATTTTACATCCTTTTTAAGCTCTTTTCTTGAAAGCTTGCATAAATGTTATTTATTTGCATAAAAAGATTAGCCTTTGTTCTCCTCCACGTAGTATTTTGGCTTACGTAGCCCAGAGGCTTCACCATTGGCAGGCGAACCTACCTTAAGTCTTCGTAGTCTCATCGAAGAGCTTCAAACTTAGAAAAACTACGACTTAGAGGTTTACAATGCGTCATCCTTCATCGTCTTTAGTTCTTATAATGCATCATTTTTTAAGCAATCCTTATTTCTGTTTTAATTCTGTCTATTGAACTGCTGGCTACGGCGCTAACTTTATAAAGGAAAAATAATAAAGGTACGAGAGTGAAACATGGGCGGAAAAAAGAAACCAACAATAAGTCAGGCTGAAAAAGCTCTTAGGAAAACGCAAATGCAGGAGGCTGGAGAACGAGCTAAAAAGAGAAAAGAAACTGAGAATAGAGAAAAGGCTAGATGGTCTGTAACTCAAATCGATCTTGAAAAAGTGAAAGAGAAAATTTCTAGCTTAAAGGTTGTAACTCCTTTTGAGTTAGCATCGCAACTTTCTATTAACATAGGCGAAGCAAAAAGAATCTTAAACGAGTTAAGCAGTAGAAGAGAGTTAGCTCGATTAGGTGCTTTTAATGGACATCCTGTTTATGTATTCTCTAAGCAAGAACAAACAATACCTTAGTCTTTGTTGTAGCTTCTGTCTTCTATTATCAGCATGAAAAATTTTCCTAAGGCTCTACGTTGTGTCTTAAAATAGTAGTTAATAAGTGGTAAATGTAAATTAGTTTCGATAAACAGTGTCGAAGTTATTGTTTTTGAATTTTAACGAATCCAGAATTTGGTATCTTCTTAAGTAGTTGTATGTCTTCTTCATCTATCCTCCCCAGCTGAACAAATGAAGAGCAATTTTTGGACTCTAAGAAAAGAAAAATACTACGACTTCTTGGGTCATATAGCAGACTGCCTTCTTTTGCATACTGAACCAACTTGTCAAACCCTGCCAAAAAGTTCACAAAGATTTGAACTGTGCCTCTTTTGTTGATAAATGGACCTTCAAGAGGTAAAGCATTGTACAACTTAGTGAAAGTTTTTGGAGAAAAGTGTCTTTGAATTTTTGCGCCTAATTGAAGTGTACCTGAAAAGATTAAGACCACTTTGTATTCGTTTTCTTCTTCAGCCAACTGTTTTTCTCAGTAAAACTACTTTAGACTCAAAGAAATAAATTTAATGGTTAGAACTTCTATTCTTATAAAAGCCTTCCGTCATTTATGTAGTTTCTGTGACGTCTACAATAAAAAACTTCATAAAATTGGAGGAAATAGACATAGAATTCCAATTTTTTAGCTTTCTTATACTTGAGGCCTTCTCTCTATTTTCATCAAACCAACACGAGAAGACTCCAGACTTTAGTCGTGAAGCAGGTTGTTGAAGTGTTAGTTCCTTTAACATTCTCTTGTTAAGGTCAAGAGATTTCGCTTATAAAGTATTTGATAAGCCTCAAGATTCGCAATTTGAAAAGAGTAGATACTAAACAATTTTTATGATTAATAATTAAAAGCTTGCTTTCTTATCATTTCACATTCGAAGATGATAAAGAACGAACAAAGTAATACTAAAATAAGCCTAGCTAGGCTTATTTTTAACCTTATTTTATTCCTTCTTGGACTTTATTTGGTTTACTTTGGTTACTTGAGCTTCAACGAAGGTAAGTTGCTACTTGCTATAGGGGGGATTTCAGGTGGTCTTGCACTATCTGTTTCTGCAATAAGTAAATCTTTCTTGTTTAACTTGTTTTCTATACTCCTTGGACTAGGATTTACTTACGTCGGTTACAATGCTTATCTAATAGAGAACTGGCCTATCGCGTTTCTTGGCTTAGTTGGCGGCGCCGTAGTTATTTTAGTATCTTTTATGTTCGTGATACTAAAAGTAGTAATTGCTATTAACTCTTAAAAAGCTAACCTTCTGGTTGCATCAAACATTTAAATTCCTAAGAAGGTAGAGAGACTCTTGCTTTCTTGAAATGAGTCTTATAATAAAAAATGGAGTTATTTTCTATGAAGGGAACTTTGTAGAAGGTTCCATAAGAATAGAAAACAAAGAAATAGTTGAGGTTGGTAAGGGCCCAGGTCTTGAAGAAGAGGCAGAAGAAGTCGTTGATGCAAAGGGTTGTTTGGTTCTTCCTGGGTTAATCGATCTAAGAACTACATTTCCTTTTCCTTCGAGGCAAAAAGTGGACCTTAGGATCCTTACTAGAAGGAAAGCTATGGGTGGTTTTACAACAATTATAGTAGATCCACAGCCAACTTCCTCAATTGGCTTTGATTGGGTTTCTTTCCTTTCTGAAATATCCAGCATAGACGGACCTTTGCTTTCCAACATAGCTTTTCTTACTCATTTGTTTTTTAAAAGAAGCGATCGTTTAAGAAATTTTTCAATCGGTGATTCACTCTCTCTTTCTTTATGGAGCTATTGCAAGTTGAGCTTCTCTGATAAAGAGTTATCCAAAAGTGGTGAAAAACCACTGCTTTTTTATTTTCCAAGTTTAGATTGTAACCAAAAAGAAAGATCAAACTTACCTATAGACCAAGATTCTATAATTAGTCAAAAGTCACTACTACATGAATTTGTAAGCAAAAACAAAAGCGTTATATTGCTAAACATAATCTCTCCCAAGCTTTTGGAAGAATTTTCAAGCACAAGTAAACAAGGGAAAGTCTTAGTTGCTTCTCCTATATCATGGCTTGTCTTCAGTAATGTTTTTGCTGAAAAAGTTTTGAGATCAAATTCTAAGGCAAAGTTTGAGTTTAACTTAGGCAGTAGCGATGACCTAAGAACAATGATTCAGAACTTGTTAGATCGAAGAATAGATTTAGCTTACCCTGATAAAATTGGTTATGTCCTAGATGAAGAAATCTATGAAATTGATACTTCACCCCTTTTCTTGCCTGCTTACTTTGCAATAATAAAGAAGTATTCTACCGACCTCTCTTTAATTCCCTTAAATACAAAAAAAATCGCAAACGAATTTAAACTTTTTGATAGATCTGAAATTCAATCGGGTTATAAGGCTGACCTAGTATTATTTGACTACAAACGTCCAACATCGAGAACATTTGTTGAAAGACTCGGCTTAGAATACTCTCGACGTCTTCAAGAGAGCCTATATGGAGAAGTAGTGATGACGATCAACAATGGCAAAATATCATATGAATCTGAAAGTGATTACTCTTCCTATAGCTCTGGGGTGATAATTAAGAGTGAGTACAGTGTTCGTAGTCGATAGCATGCTTGGAAATGTATCGAAATGGCTAAGAATCCTCGGTTATGAAACATTATTTCTTAAGATACCTTCTGATGAAGCTTTACTTAGACTATCTCAAGAAAACGATAGAATTCTACTAACTTCAGACGAAGAGTTATTTAAAAAGGCTAAATCTAGAGGTATTGCTACAATTTTCATTAATCCTAATTTAAGTTTAAAAGATAAGTTGATTAAAGTCTTTAAAGAAAGCAACCTCCAGCCTCAGCTTAATAACACGAGATGTACAGTTTGTGGCGGTGAGTTAAGTAAAGTAGAAATTAACGAACTTAAAGAGTTTCTCTTTGCTTCCGACTTTTGGGTATGCAAAAGGTGTGGAAAGCTATACTGGAAAGGTTCTCATTGGAAAAACATAATGAAGATGTACGATGAGCTCTGCAAAGAGTTAAACACTTGATTGTTTTACTTTCAGTTTTAAATTATTTTGTGTAAAATTTCAGCAAGAAAGTCGTAGTTTCAAACTCTATGATGAATACAGCTCAGAAGTCAAGTTACCAAGGAAAGTAATCGGCAATTCGTACTGTGGTTAAACCACAGGCTTTCCTGCCGATTTTCTGTAATCTTTGTTTCTTAAAGTAAACCGCGTCAGTCCGCCCATCTATCATCACTTTTCAGAAAAAAGAGGTGTACTTCATTCGCAACTTAATGGCTTTAAGCTTCAACTATTAAACTTTATTGGTCTTTAAAAAGGTCGCTGTTCTTGTCTTATATGAGGAAAAATGTGCAAACAAAATTGGATTTACTTTTTCTACTTGCTCGTAGCTGTTGCTTTGTTCTCTAAAAACATCCTTGCAACGGTTTATGAAAATTACGACGTCTACGTTCAAGTAAATGTTCAATCTCCTTCTCAAACAATAAGGGTTGTGGTTGAAGTAATAAAGCCAAACGTTACTTTAAGCCCAGACCACGACTCTTTGCTTTGGTACGCTGACGTAGTAATAAACGGCGTACGCTACAACGAAGCAGTAGCTGGTGGAGACGAGGCAATAAACAAAAAGTACTTCAACTTTACATTTACTCCAGGCCAATCATATACTCCAAAGGTAGTTGACTACAGCCAAGTATCTTTCTACATAGAAGCAAACTGGAACAGGTGGGGGCAAAACACAAATCCCTTAGCTCTGCAGCACTACTACGTTCATATAATTCCTTCTTACTATGTAAACGTAGTTTCTTCATATGGAAAAACTTCTGGTTCTGGATACTACAAGGCTGGCTCAGAAGTTACTCCTTCTTTAGATACAAATGAAGTTCTTTTTAACAATGGAACTAAGCTTATATTAGCTGGATGGAAGGTGAGCGATGGTCTTGGAAATTCGTTTACAATAGCTCCAAAAGGCTCTTTTACAGTAAAACAAGTGTCTACAGTAGAAGCAATTTGGAAAAAATACTTCTTCGTAAAGTACAACGATATATTTAACAACACTGCAGTGTGGAAAGAAGCAAACTCATACGTAACATTTTCAACAAAATCTGAAGTCTACGTAACTCAAGATACGCGATACAAATTTGTTAAGTTTGTAGTTAATAGTACTTCTCAGGATATACTTCAAAATCCATACACATGTGTTCTTTCTTCTCCAATCTATGTGGAAGGTATATATAAAGAAGAGTTCAAGGTATCTATTATGTCAATATTTGGCACCGTAAGTGGTTCATCGAGTGGATGGTATGAAGATGGTTCGTTAGTTAATTGTTCTATCTTCCCAACCATGATTAATGCTTCAAAAGAAGAGCGGTTCAGATTCATAAAATGGTCTGTCGATATTCCTACATATGTTCATTCACCTCTTCAAATAAATGCAACTTGGATTAAAGAAGTATTCATTCAAGTTAGTAAGTACGATAACAGTAGCTATATAGTATACGGTTGGTACTCCGTAGGTTCGGTTTTAAACTTTGAGACAGCTAACGTACTAGACTTTGGAAACAATACAAGATCTGTTTTTGTAAAGTGGAGCGATGGAGAAACTAAGAATTCACGATATCTAATTGTTTCGCAACCGATGCATGTATATGAGGTTAGATCTGTTGACTACCTTCTTACTTTTGAACCGTTTTATCCTGTGTTTAAAGTTTGTAACAACACGTTGTCTAGTAGTGCAGAGTGGATAAGGAAAGATACTGCAGTTGAAGTTTCAGTAAGTTCTAATGTTTATGAAGTTGCAAAAGGAAAAAGGTATAGGTTCTTATACTACGAGAATCCTGCTTCTAATTCTTCCTCAGTTTTATTTGTAATGAGTAAGCCAATCACTGTAAGATCTCTTTGGCTTACAGAATATTATATTAACTTTACTTCTTCATTCTCATTTTCAAAGGATTCTGGTTGGTACCCGGAAGGGTCAAAAGTTTATCCATCTGTTGAAAGCAAAACAATTGAAAAAGGAAACATAAGATGGGTCTTTGTAGGCTGGAGTGTTCAAGTTCCAATAGTTGTTAATTCCCCAAAGGAGGTTTCTGCTCTTTGGAGGAAACAAGTTTATGTAGAAGTAACTTCAGAGTATTCAGTTGTTGAAGGCTCTGGTTGGTATAATGAAAGTAGTTTGGTTAAGTTAACTACGGATAAAACAAAAGTTACCTTAAGAAATGGCACTACACTTATCTTCTTTGGCTGGTTAGTCAATAACTCTTTTGTAACTCAAAAAAATGAAATTCTAGTTAGTGGTCCTACAACAATAAAAGCAGTATGGGAGGTAGTTGTAGAGAATCAAAATTCCAACAAAAACACTAGTAGCACCTATGAAAGTAGTCGTCATGAAACTAACTCAAGTTTAGACCAAAACAAAGATGAAACAACACAAGAAAATAAGGCTAACTCATTAAAACTTTACAAAGTTGTTGTTCTTTCGAATTTTTCAGAACCAATGGGCTCAGGAAATTACGCCGAAGGCGAAATTGCTAAAGTCTATTTATCTAACTATACTGTCTACATTGGTAATTCCATTAGGTACGTTTTTAGTCGTTGGGACTTCATGGAAAGTGGATTTTCTACAGAAAATAAATCTCTTTTGATAAATGTAAACTCAAATTTAACTGTTGTCGCACTTTGGAAGAAACAAGTCTTTATAAACGGCACTTGGTACGATGAAGATAAGTTTGTTTTGCTTCGCGCATCTACATTTAAGGATATAACTAACTTTACAAGGAAAAGATTTGTCTTCTGGTTGCTGAAGAATGGAAGCAAGCTTATTTCGAACGAAATCTTGCTTAAAGCAAGTGATGCTTTGGAAGCGAAAAACATCTATGTTACTGAAAGCGCGCTTCTTTTTGAGCTGCATAGCTCTAACTTAAAGAAGGTTAACATTTCATTAAGTCTCAGTAACAGTTCTAAGGTTACTTTAGAAGTTTGCAACGGTACCAAACTTTGGTTCAGTAACGATACTATACTTACTTTACAACTTTTTAATGATTCGCTTAACAAAGTAGCAATAAACGGAACAAAAGTAGATGAACTTAAGTTAGATATGGCTCAGCCAAAGTTAGTTGTATTCTCTGCACTAATGGCTTCAAAGAATGATACTTCTAACTTCAAACAGAATGCAACTCCATCGCAAAACATCGTTGCTCAAGTTGTATTAATTTCTTCTGTTGCTCTCAACTTATACTTTATCTTTTCTAGATTTCTTCTGCCATTTTATCAAAAAATTTCACTAAAACAAAAAGTACATGAAAAATTGCTCACAAGAGCTATAAAAAAGAAATATTAATCCTTTTATAGCAAGTTTCTTATTAGTTCTTTTTCTGTTACTATTCCAACTGCCTTGTTGTCTTTCATAACAACTACTCTTCTTATTCCCTTCTCTTTCATTAAGGTTATTGCTTTTATAATAGAGGCATCTGGATCTACGGTTATCAACGGTTTACTCATTATCTCCCCACAACGAGTTTTATTAGGGTCTCTTCCTTCATAAATTATCCTTTTTATCAGGTCTCTCTCAGTTATTATTCCTTCCGTTTTTCCACCCACGTTTACTAAAACTGCGCCTATCTCGTGATTTATCATCTTAGAAACAGCCTCTGAAATTGGGTCCGTTGAGAGAACACTGATAACAGGATAAGACATTACATCTTTAACTTTCTTTTCCAAAATACCCCACCTCCATTTCTTTTTACAAATATTTATTTAGTAAGATCTATTAATAACTTTTTACTATTTTTTTATCTATAAAATACTCTACGTCCTTAAACTATGGTAAGCCTAAACCCTTATAAACATTGAGTCTCAAAGTTAGACAAGCGAACTGGTATGCAAGCCTGCTTTACAACACGCGATGAGAAGTTCTTAAGGCTACTAGCTGGGCTTGTTTTTATGGTTTTTGTAATTTTTGTTTTGGATTTTTTTAAGGTTGCATTTGCAGAACCACAATTTTTCCTCCGCCAAGTTTATAGCCAAAATTTTGATTATGGCTTAGGAGAATTTAAGATGTACCCTTCAAATTCAAGTTCAATAACTTTAGTTTCCTCTTCATCACCACAAGGAGGAAAAGCTGTTCTTATCAATGGTTCTTCTTTAGTTTCTACTTATATCTACTACGTTAACTCTTCATACAGGTCAACAGTTTCGCTCTCATTTTTTATGAATGTTGTTTCTCAGCTAGATCCTCAAAAAAATTTTGTGTTTCTAAACTTCAACTACTGCGGAACTAATTTAACACTGTTCGTAAACTCATCTGGATATCTTTCTGCAAATAGTTCGAAGATTACTAAATCAATTAATTCTGACTTTAAGATTGCAAAAGAAACTTGGTACTACGTGAACATTACATACTCCATAAACGATAGTTCATTAACTCTAATGATGAGAAACTCCTCTTCAATTTACAAAATATTTAAGATTCCCTTCAGTATTAACAGTTATGGGCCGCCTATTCTTGTTTTTTCAATTGGTATTCTAGATCCAATAAAAGGCTCTAGAGGTTTATTGTTAGTTGATAGCTTTAATTTTTCTGTTTCTCCAATTCTAAACATCGATCCACCAATAGCACTTCCTGGCGAAACGTTGCGTGTCAAGGGAGATTATTTCAATGGGTTCGACACTGTAAATATTTCAATATCGTTGAACAGTAAAGAAACACTACTTATATATCCTGTTCAGACATTCTCAAATGGTAGTTTTCTATTCTCAGTTAAGTTACCTTCAGAAATAGAAAACGGTTTATACAGAGTAGTTGCTTCTCAAAGGTCGATGAGAGGCGCAGTAGTGTTTCACTTAGGTGTGATAAAGCCACAACCTATTTTAAATAAAACAGTTCCTTTCTCCTTTTGTGGGTACAACTTTAAGCCTAATTCAAGTGTTATTTTGTCATTATTTTCTGTAACTCCAAGAAGTTACGTCTTAACATTTGGTCGGTTTATGTCCAATAGTAGCGGTACAATAGTTTTTTCCAATATTGTAATTCCGGCTTACCTAAAGTCTGGAAATTACTTTCTATCTATTTCTTCCGATGGTACTTTTGATTATAATTATCACAATTTCACAAAAGACTTTCAAGTTGCGGTCTACCCTGCCCCTTTAAACGTGTCCATAAGTATGGAGAAAAAAGAATACCTTAGATCTCAACTAGTCGTAATTTATGTTTTTGCAAAGTACATCAATGGAACCCCTGTATCTCCTTTTTCTAGGGTGTATGTTGAGGTAATGGGCCCGCAAATACCTGTAGTTGTAAAAACTCAAATGAACTATCTAAGTTCGATAGATGGTTGGGTCTACTCGTTTAAGTTGCCTCTAGGCTCGCCTCTGGGAAAGAACAATGTTACAGTAACAGTAGATGATCTCTATGGTAACATTGGGGTAAACAAAACGTTCTTCCTCGTAAAGCCTGGATTGATACAAGTGTCTTCTTCTAACCTTTCTTCTTTCTACGACAGACCTAACTTAGTGAAAGTTTTCTTTATCTTATCTTATCCTGATGGTTCGCCTGTTAGTAATGGAACTTACTCTATGCTGATTTCAAATTCTGTTTACACGAAGAAATATCTTCTATATTACTATTCAAACTATACGTATTGGTTTGGAGAATTTAAGCTAGATCCTTCTGACCCTACAGGAAAATGGAATCTTTCTTTGGTTGGTCAAGATCTTCAAGGCAATTTTCTAAGTGAAACCTTTAGTTTTATTGTAAGGCCTTCGACACTTAGCATAGTACTTTTTTCGCCTATAAATTCATCTTACTACAGAACAGAAGAAGTTTTAATTTCAGCACTTGTTAAGTATACTTCTACTAGTGAGCTATTGACGCGAGGGACCGGCATAGTTTCCTTAAGAAACACGAACTTATCTTACACCTATACTTTAACTTACAACTCTAGCTTTTGGGTATGTTCATTTAAGATCCCAGTCGATATAAAAGCTGGTAGCTACAATCTAACAATTTTTGTAACTGATGAATATTCAAACAATGGTAGTATAACTAAATCAATAGAAATTAAGAATGCCCCTTTAAGAATCGAAGTGAACTTAAGTAAAAGAAGTATACAAGTTGGTTTTGATACTGTTAAGATTACAGCTAAAGTTCAGTATCCTGACGGTTCAGCGTTCTCAGATAAGGATGGAAACCTATCAATCGTTGTAGTTATGGGTACAGCTACCAAGAAACTTCAAGCATACTATACTGGTCAAACTTGGGTTTCATACTTACAAACAAGCCTCTTTGATCCATCTGGTGAGTACCTAATAGACATTAAAGCCGAAGATAAGTTTGGTAACTATGGTTCGTACGCAACCTCCATAGATGCTTCTCAATTACTAGTAGCCTTATCTTTAGGATTGATTGTTGTAGCCTTTGCCGTGGTCGTAGCTGTATTCTGGAGGTACACTTCTTCAAGAAAGAGGCCTTCTTCTAAAAAAGAATCCAGTTTCGAATTGTTCTGCTAAATCATAAGGACAAGAAGTAGTGCTTGCTGAATGAACACTGCAAGTACCGCCTTTATCCAACTAGTTTCATGAGCCTCTTTTATAAGTATTATTAGTAGTATTGCCTGCCAAATTCTTGTTATATTTGGCAGTACAATTTCTAAGACTGAACTTAATGTTTTTGGTGTATTCTTTGCTAGTCCTTCGCTGAAGTACTTCATAACGGATACCGGGTCTGCTCTTGTCTCATTAAAGAAAATAAACCTACTTTCATTTAGCCATAGCACAAAAGTAGTATTGTTTCTTATAGTGTATTGTTCATACTTCGTTCCATTTTTCCAAACTAAAGCATTGGCGCTTCCGTTGAAGAAAAGAATTTCTGTTCTATTTGGTGACACTATGCTAGTGCCATTACTCCATAAAATCTTTGACCCGTTTGCTTTGCTCATATCTAAATAGTTCGTTAAGGCAGTGTGAGTTCCATTGGGTAAGATTATTTTTGAATTGCCTAATAAGATCAACTTGTAGTTGCTTGGCCATAAAATTTTTATTCCATTTGGCCACACGATAAATGATTCATTGTTATGTACCTCATAGTTAATATTAACTGGTGGAACTGAAATCATTAGGACTAGCCACACGAGCCCAAGAATTACAAATATTATGCTAGCATACGAAATGCCTGAAATAACTGATTTATACTCTGTTGAGCCAAAGAGTATTTTAGATATCAAAACTAAAATTATAATTCCTATTAGGATAGATATCATATAAAACATTAGGTTTGTGCTCCAGTAAATTTTTTGTGCATCACTTCTTAGATCATTTAATGTTAAGGTTTTGTTTACGTTTGGTACGTACAAAGTTAAGTTTCCAGGTCCGTTCATCTTGCTCATTACTACAATTGGCTGAAGAAAAGAAAAAAGCGCCAGTATTACAAACATAAGTGGAACTATAAACCAATCTGGGTCCTTAGCAATAAGCCTCATCGCTAACATTGGATTAGAAATTGTTAGTACCATCCTCCTAAGCGTCTTTATTGGTGCTGGGATTTGTGCTTCTTTTTCTAGCTCGTTCTCAATCGAACTAGAGCCTTTTTGTGATTCGCTCATTATCTCTTCTACTGGCCATAATAAGGTGTTTATTTACTTTTCCTTACCACTCTAAATCAAAGTTAAACAATCTTGAAGCGTTTTGAGTTGTTTTTTCTGCTACTTCTTCAAGCGAAACTTCTTTAATCTTAGATATTTCCTGTGCAGATATTATTACATTCTTTGGTTCATTTCTTGTTTTTGGATCTGGAGATAGTACCGGAGCATCAGACTCAAGAAGTAAGTTCTCCAGTTTTACTGCCTTTACTAATTTTCTCTTTTGTTGCGACCTCACTATTGAGGGAGGAATACTAAAAAAATAGCCATATTTCATGGCTTGAGTTGCAAATGAGGCTTTTCCGTCAAAGGCATGCAGTATTACCTTCTTAACTTCCATTTCTTTCATGATCTCAATAGCATACTTTCCGGCACTTCTAGAATGAACTATTATTGGTAGGTCGAGTTCTTTTGAAAGCTTTGCAAATCCCTTTAAGAACAACTTCATAACTTCTCTTTCTTTATCTTCTTTTCCATAAAAGTAGTCTAAGCCAACTTCTCCAATAGCAACGATTTTCTTAGAATTTGATACAATAAATTCTCTTATCTTTTCAAAACTTTCATTGCATGTTAGTAAATTCGTTGGATGAACTCCTATTGCTGCAAAAACAATACCTTTATACTTTTCAGAAAGCCTAATAACTTCTACTGCATCCTTTAAGTTCTCGGAGTTACTTACTATAGCTACAACACCTATGTCGGTAGCTCTTTTAACAACTAAATCTCTGTCTTCCTCAAAAGAAGGGTCTGAAAGGTGGCAATGCACGTCTATTAGTCTGGTCTTTTCCATCTTTCTTTAAACTTCCCTACTTTTTATACCCGATTTTTCTTAAGAACTCATACCTCTCTTTCTTTTCTTTCTCTCCTTCTATGCCCTTGCTTGCCAGTCCATCTATTACTCCAATTATTCCTCTTCCTCCTTCATGTTCGGCAACTAAAACCTTTACAGGATTACCAGTAGCGCAATAAATGCTTACGACTTCTTCTACAGCCTTTATTCTGTTTAGCACATTTATTGGGTAAGCATCTTTAAGCACGATTACGAAGCTATGTCCTGCTGAGATTTTATAGGCTATTTCTGCTGCTCTTCTTTCTAATTCTTCATCGTTTCCCTCATGTCTAACGAGGGCAGGTCCGCTAGACTCGCAAAATCCAATTCCAAATTTTATTCTAGTTGAAGATGTGATGAGCGCTTCGTAAAGGTCTTCGACTGTCTTGATGAAGTGTGCTTGACCTATGATTACTTGTTCTCCTTCGAACAGAGAAACTTCAACTACTTTTATACCTGGTTGATGAGCCATAACAGGACTTTCTAATACCCAAAAATTATTTAAGATTTTTTGTAGCATATGATACTTTATTTTATAAATTAAGGAAAGTTTTATTAATATAAAATTCGTAGCAAAATTGCTCTGATAAGATGAAAAACAACTTAAGCCAGAAAATTGCTCATGTAACATCGATAATATTGTCTAACCCTATAGTAGACAGTATTTTTGCTTTTATAATAGCATTAAACGAATCTTTCGTAAAGAACGGAAGTTATGATGTAAAAATAGCGTTAGTGTCTACGTTCTTGCTTGGTATTGCTCCTTACTCTGGAGCTTTTGTAATGTACTTAAGAAACAAAAGCGACATCTTTGTGAGTGAGCGAGAGAAAAGACCTATCCTCATGATTGCTGGTATGATACCTCTGTTTTTAAGTGCGTTTTACTTCTACTACATAGGCTATATGTGGCTCTCTGCTCTTGCAACAATCTTCTTTTTAGAATCTCTCGTTTACTTCCTAATAACTTTAAGGTGGAAAATAAGTTTACACGTTTCTGGATTAAGTATACCCCTAACTACTATGAGTACTATGATCGTAAAGTGGAGTGCTGTTGCAATAAGTGGTACTCTCGCATTCTTAAACTTTGTTCTAACGTTTGTTGGTTTCATTATGTTACCAGTTTTAATGTGGGCTAGAGTTAAAGTTGGTGCTCACACATGGTCACAAGTTATAGTTAGCGCAGTCCTTTCCATCCTAATGACGTACTATGGCTTAACAATTTTTGGTGTTCAATAAAAATTAAATTTACAAAGTTCGATAATAAAGCTTAGAGTTTTAGCTCCGAGACGAATTGTCGTTGGCACTCTCCGTGGCTGAAGTCGGGAGGTTTGCTTCTAGTGCAACATGAATTAATTAACCCTATAACTTTTAAATACTGTTTCCATCGATAAGGTGCTCAAAATGAATAAAGCTTCCTTGGGTAGTTTAAAGTATCTTCAGATAGCTTTAGACTTCATAAACTTAAATTCTGCTTTAGAACTTACGAGAAAGATTCCAAAGGAAAAGGACATAATCTTTGAAGTAGGAACACCTCTTATCAAGTCTGAGGGCGTTCGAGCTATAAGCGCAATTAAGAATGAAGTAAAAGAAAACATTGTTATAGCTGACTTAAAGACTCTCGATGTTGGAGAAATTGAAGTTGAAATCGCAAAACTTGGAAAGGCAGACGGAGCAGTAGTTTCAGCGTTGGCTCCAAAGAAGACAATCGAGAAATTTTTAGCAGCGTGTAGAAAGGCTGACATGATTGCCGTTGTTGATCTAATTGGATACACTGGAGACTTAAATAAGCTTAAAGAATTTAGCGAAAGCATAGACGTACTACTTTTCCATTCTGGAATTGACGAAGGAAGTGACATAGACTATGCAGTAAAGAGAGCAAGAGAGATAAAAGAAATGTTTCCTGAAATTGCATTAGCTATGGCTGGAGGTTTAACTTCAAAAGAAATTTTGTTACTATTGAACTACAGTGTAGATATTTTTGTAGTTGGGCGATACATAACAAAAGCACAAGACCCGGCAGAAAAAACACTTGAAATTCTAAACATAATCAGAAAACAGAAATGAAACTTGGTTTGTTTAGTGAATCATACTATCCATCAGTTGATGGGGTATCAAAATTTATTCAAGATTTCAAAGAAGTTCTTACGTTAGATGGTTTCGAGGTTTATGTTTATACTTCCATCCCAGGCCCAAAAGAAGATAGAGTTAAAAGAATCTCTTCTTTACCTTTTCCACTTTACGAACAGTACTGGCTATCTTACTTCTGGATTGACAAGTTCATAGAACATGCAAAAAAAGACAAGATAGATGTCGTTCATATTCAAACACCATTTTTCTCAGGCATTGGTGGAATTGCTTATGCACGTAACAATGGAATACCAATAGTTGGGACATTTCATAGCAACTTAAGAGATATGGCTTCTGCAATTGGTAACTCCCCAGCAGTTGTTGCAGTTGCTGAAGTTGTAAATGAATACTCCGCTCTTGTTTACAACAACTGTGACATAGTAACAGTTCCAACACGTTCGATGCTTGAATTTATGCGGAACTCAGGTCTAAAAACAAAAACAGAAATTATACCACCTGGATTAAATCTAAAAAAGTACGAAAACTTCAAAACTAACATTAACTTGAGAGAATACTTAAAAATACCAGAAGAAGCAAAAATAATACTTTACTTAGGAAGAATAACTATAGATAAGGGTGTCTACTTGCTACTTAATTCGTTCGAAAAAGTAAGACGTAGAGTGAAGGACGTTTACCTTATTTATGCAGGTACTGGCCCAGAAATAAAAAGGCTAAGATTTGAGGTAATCAAAAGGAACCTTAGCGAGGTAGTAAGAGTCCTAGGCTATGTGTCGGAAGACCTGAAAGCTTCTTTATTAAAAGAAGCGTATTTACAAGTCTTGCCGTCCAGAGGAGACACTTTTGGATTAGTTCTAGCTGAAGGTATGGCTTTTGGAAAAGTCGTAATAGCTTCGAATAAAGGCGGAATGAAAGATTGGGTAAAGGACGGAGAAACTGGGTTAATTTTTAACATGGATGAGGAAAATGGACTAGAAGAAAAGATAGAGTATGCCTTAATGGAAGACCTAACTCAAATGGGAGAAAATGCGAAGAAATGGGTTTTACAAAATTTAGATATTAAAGTTATTACGAAAAAGTTTGAAGAAATATATGAAAGGCTGAAAGTTACATAAACTGTTTTTCTAATTCAATCCAACTCTTCAATATTTTTCTATTTAGTTATAGTTCTCTTTTACTTCTCGCTTCTCACAATCTAATCAAGAAAATCGTTACTCTCTAGAGTCTTTCAACTTAGTTTACAGACTGGAAATTACTTCACATACAAATAAAGGTTTAGTCAACAAATCAAGAATTCTCTCGCCTAAGTAAGTGTCAATCTTCCGGTATTCTGTGTAGTAACATTCCTTCAACGGTTATTGGTTTTAGCCTTTGTGCTAAAGATATCGCCTCAGTTAACTTATACGTATGTTCAGAAAAAATCTCAAGAAGCTTATCTCCCTTTCTTGTGGAGTATCCTCTTTTTGCATACAATAGTACTCCCGCTCCTTTGTCTGTTGGTGCTCCTGCAGTCCTTGCAATCTCTTTTATAGCATAGTTGCTTACTTCTACCACGTAGCCATCTGCAGGAGAAGTTATTGAAGCTCTATGCTCTCCCAGTTTTATATCTTCAGGCTTTATATTTGGATCTCCACCTTGGGCTTCAATTATTTCATGCATTTTCTGTAAAGCTTTTCCTGAAGAAAGAAGAGACATTGCCAAATCTTTTCCTTGGCCTCTTGCTGCTAAACCTGAAGCTTCAAGAAGTAGACCTGCTAAAGCAGTAGCTTTTTCTCTTAGGCTTGTTGGACCCCTTCCCTCCAATGCTTCAAGCGCTTCTCTTGCTTCTAAGGCTGGGCCAACTGCATGACCAACAGGTTGATCTCCATACGTTACTCCACAAACAGTATGGATTCCTAGTCGCCTACCAAGTTCTATGAACTTTGAAGCCAACTCTCTTGCTTCTTCTTCGTTTGAAAGTTTCGTTCCCTTTCCAACAGGTAAATCAACTACGAGGTAGTTAACACCAACAGCCAACTTTTTTGACATAACGCTTGCTAGAAGCTGACTTATGGGATCAATTGACAATGGATGTTCTACTCTGCTTATAAACAAGTCGTCTGCTGGCGAAAGACCAAGCTTACCTCCCCAAACTATTGCTCCTCCAACCTTTAAGGCAACTTCTTTAAATTCTTTTGGAGATAGCTCTACAGGTGCTAAGACTTCCATTGTATCTGCTGTTCCACTTGGGCTAGTTATGGATCTACTTGAAGTTTTGGGGATAAGTAAACCTGCCGCAGCAACGATGGGCACTATGAGCAAAGAAACCTTGTTTCCCGGCACTCCACCAATCGAATGTTTTTCATAAACAGTTCGGTCGAAACTTATTTTTTCTCCTAGATCTGCCATAGCCCTAGTTAAGTTTTCTATGTCTTCGATTTCCATTTTTCGATACATTTGCGCAACTATAAAACTTGTAAGTTCTACATCACTTAGTCTGCCTAAGATAGTATCTTTTACTATCTCATAGTAATGTTCTTTGCTTAATTTCTCACCTGACAAGAAATTCCTTATTGCTATTGCAGACAATGACATAGACTCATAGCTCACTGAAACAGTTTCTCCTTCCTTTATTTTTAGTTCGTCAGCTAAAGCAGGATCAACAATTATTTCATCGTTTGGTACTAGAGAATTAAAAACAAACACTATACTTACTGCGAATTTTTCCCCTTTGATTACTTTTATTCTTGAACCATTGTCAACTCCTAATCTTCTTGCATTCTCGTAACTAATGCCAGCGCTAATGAACGTTGGGGAAAGCTTCTTTATAGTTGTTTTTAAATTCAACAAACTACCTA
>JAAOZO010000251.1 GCA_011605715.1 Nitrososphaerota archaeon
AAGCTAAAGTTTAACAAAGTGCTAATAAAAGAGAGCGAAAAAATAATTTGGAGAGACTCAAAGTTCATAGAAACAGAAGGCATTTTAAGTGCAAGTGAGGAAGAAAACTACGTTGTATTTGAAGTAGGTTCAGGCTCATATCACTTCGAAGTAACAGAAATGAAAGAGCTTAACTGAAAATTTTTTATTCACTTTCTTTTTATATTGTGTTTAGTTTTGTGATTCTTGATAAAAGATGTTTCTAATTTTACTAATCGAGACTACTAAAGGAATTTACACTAACTTTTGCAATCCCATTGTTGTTAAATAACGACATAGGCGACCAACCGAAGTTTAAAGGCATATCGTAAGTTATTTCTCTTACTTTCTCTTTCGGAAGCTTTCTAATAAAAGAAGGCTCCAAGTACATTTCTGGGCTCCAGTAGAATGCCCCGTTTATTTTTGGGTGTTTTCTGCAGTAGCGAATAAAATCTTTGATCCATTCTTTTTGGCCTAAAGGAGTAAAAGGATAACCAGGAACTTGCTTATTCATAAACCAAAATTGTCCTCTAGGAATAGAACTAGGATATGCATACTCAGCGATAAATATTGGGCTATTCAAAACTTCAGAAATAGCTTCAATAGTTGTATTAAGTGAAGCATATGCAGTATCTCCATTAATCATTGGATAGTAAGAGAGAGCAACATAATCAAAATCTACGTCAAGGTCCCTCATAGTCTTAAAGAAGGCTTTTGCAAACTCTGGTTTTATCATAGCAACATGTAACATGATTTTAGCATTGGAGTCAATTGTCTTAATACCCCTAATTCCGGCTTTTATGAAAGTTGCAATTTTGCTCCAGATTTTATTTTTTAACCATTCAATTCTCTTTCTACTTTTTTTATCATGTGCAAAAACACCACAAAGCCCATAATTAATCTCATTTCCAATAGAGTACATGCTAACTTCAACATTTTCTTTTTTAAATCGTTCTATAACTTTTCTTGCGTAATCTTCAATAACTTCTTTTTTCTGATCAAAGTTTAAATTTGTCCAAATTTCTGGTGCTGGTTGCTTATATAGGTCGGCCCACTTATCTGAAAGAAAAAGAACCAATAAAATGCCCATTCTTGCTTCTTTAGCCATTTTAGCAGTTTCTAAGGCATACTTCAATCTTGAAGGACCTTCTTCACCAACCCATAACCGAATTCGTGCGCTATTGATGCCTTTTTGTGCAAAGAATTCATAAGGTTCAACTTTTCTTCCATTTTCATCGTGTCCCGATAAGTCTAATTGCTTCATGACCAATACATAGTTTGTATCTACACCTACCAAGAATTTATTAAGTTCCATTAGGTTCTATCGTGCCTATTGGCAAGATGAACCTTTTAATGTTTTTGTCGAGTATTTTTTATTCTTCTATTACTTCTATGTTAAGTAATTTAGCTAGATCCTTGAGTTCGTTTACCCAATTTCCATAGACTAAAACTCTATGTAGACCAAAGCAAGAAACTGATTCTCCACCATGCCAATTTTTCAACATGGAATCAGCGTTTGCTACTTTTAACTCTACTTTTGTTCTACATCCTCTATTTACTTCAGGTGTTCTTATGACTTCTCCAGTAGAAACTACGAACTTGTTTCTATCCATGTACTCAACCACCGTCATTGTTGCTCCTACTTTATCAAATTTTACTTCTAAAGATGCGCCTTTATTGTCTTCTGCGTGGCTTCTTATGACATAAGGATACTCTTTCTCTCCATCCATTCTGATTGGAGCAACACAGTGGGCGTGAATTACTGTATTTTTTGAAGTGTCTATTACAGGATCGCTTATAAAAGACGGGAGCCCTGTTAAGTACTTAAGTACATGCATAGTAAACAAAGAGAAGACATCACCTTCACATGCTGCAACTAATGATTCATCACTATTCATTATCGAGAAGCCAATGCAAGGGTATGCTGGAAGTATTCCCATTCCAAATAAAGTTAGGCAATCTATTGTTATTCCGTTTACTTCTTTATCGTTCATCATTTTTTTCATTGCTAAATATAAGCGGTAACTTTTTGTTACTTCTTCTTTGCTTGGTTCTATTATGCCTATAGCCTTACTTATGAATTCTTCTGCACCTTTTTTAGCATCATCTTCTGAGATGGCATTGTAGTACTCTACTAACTCTTCTGGTTTTACTAGTTCTCCTTTGAAGTTAAATCTCTTTTCTAAAATTTCCTTTCTTTCTATAATGTCTTTTCTCTTCTCTGAAGCAACCAGAATGTATTGAGTACCTTGACTAATTTTCTTATAGGCATAAAATACCATAATCTTATTCTTTAAGTCCTTAATATTACTTCCCATGAAGAGTATAACTCTTCTGCTTCTTCTTAATGAGTTGATTGACCACGTATGCCCAGCATACATTTGTTGGTAAAAAATGATAGGTATGTCTTTTTCAAGAAGTATACTTAGGCCAGGAGTTTCAAAAGAAAGTGCTGCATAAAGCACTACATCATCACCATTTAATGAATTAACAAAATCAATTTCTTCATTAGTATCTTTAAATGAGTATACTTCAAGAATTAAGTCCTTAGGAAGTTCATTTTTTAATTTTTCTAGCTCAAGCTTAAACTTCTCTAGTTCTTTTACTCCTTCTTCTTTTTCAAAGAGATACCCCCAGGCTCCGCTTGTGGCGGATAAGACTACCTTTATTTTTATGTTTTGTTTCTCAGAGCTCATAGAAACTACTTTACATAAGCAAAATATAAACTCTTCTTGGTTTTAGGAGGCTACGTTTTCTTTGCAATCTCTTTGCCAAACCTAGGGTTACTTTGGAAGTAAACATAAGGTTTATTTCTTTTTATTTTTTGTTTTTTATGTTCTTTAAGTTACTTATGTACGCTTATGATCTAAAAAAGAGTTTGGTGATAGAGTTCACTGTAAGAAGTCACAATGAGTCAGATTGCTACAGAAGACGCTTTATCACTTAGAAGGATTAAAACACGATTCAATTCAGTTCGTGTTATCATAAGCAAGTGTAGGACTCTCTAGAAATTCTGGAATTCCTTAGAGTCTAAAGTATAGGAGGATAAATCAGCTTGTTGTAAAAATCTTAAAGTTTGAGTACATACTTCTCTAGTGCTTCTCTAACTTTTATTCCTGGGGGAACTGCTATTGTTTGTATCCCTAGTTGCATTGCTACTTGATAAGCATTTGGCCCAAAGTTTCCAGCAATGATTATTTTTACACCTTCGTTCGCAAGCATTTGTATGCTCGCTACTCCTACTCCTTGCGGCTCAAATGCAGCCTGATTCTGCATCACTTTTACATCTTTTATGTTGTTTTTATTAACAGTTACTAAAGTAAATGTTGGGCATCTCCCAAATCTAGAAGACACTATATCTTCTAATCCTCCTGCACCTTCTGTTGCTACTGCAACTTTAAACTCTTCTGTTTGGGTAATAAACTGTTGTTGATTTGGTATGTTGCTTTGTCCATACCAGCCAGCTCCTCTTCCCGCTCCGAACCTTCCTCTTCCTTGACCTCTACCTCTTCCGGAGCCAAAAGCATAACTTCGATTAGAAAAGAAGTCGAATTTGTTTAGCAATGAACTTAAGTTAAACTTATCTTGTCTTCTATGGTCCTTGTTGCTTATGTTGTAACGATTTCTTGAGTTCATTTATTCTAACCTCAACTCCTTTTAGCTCTTCTTCTAGATCTTTCATTTCAGCATCAAGCTCTCTTCTATAGTTTTCTAAATACTGAAGCTCTTGATCTGGAGACATCGTAGGAATCTGACCAACTGGAAAGTTCTGTGTTAGGTTTCCAGGTTGTTGATAAGTTGCGTTGTATGGCGTTGCATATTGACTTTGGGGAACGTAGCTAGATGCTAAGTTTGGGTTTAAAAACCACCAACATGCTCCTCTTCCGTATATCCATCCTGGTCTTTGCCAAGGTGGCAAGTAGCTAAATGGTCCTCTCCCAGGCCATCTTCCATATCCTCTGCCATATGCCATTTTTGTCTTTCTAGTCCTATAGGATTTAAGCTACTATTTAAGTATTGTGCAAACGCACAAAATTAATATAAGCTATTTTTGTGCTAAAAAGGTATTAAAAATGGCTGGTCCAAAGTGGCGGTGGCGCTGGGGATTAAGCGGCCCCGGTAGGCCCCCAAAAGATAGAGTTATAGGCATAAAATTCGGTAATTTTTCCTTTGTTCCACTTGATGAAAATGGATTGCCTCTGCAAAGTGAGCCTCTGTACTTAATGCCAGACGAACTTGAAGCTCTAAGGTTAGTTTACTTGGAAGGCTTAACTCAGGAGAAAGCCGCTTCGTCCATGAACGTTTCAAGAGGAACCTTATGGCGGTTATTGGAAAGTGGCAGAAAAAAAGTTGTTCAAGCTTTAGTGGAAAAAAGGCCATTAGTTTTTTCATCGTAGTCTACTAATGAATTGAGTTAAATTCTTAGAATTCCTTCTTTAAAAATAAACTTGTTTTTACTTTAGGAGACTAGTTGAAATTTTTATAAATTACTTTTTCCTATTAGTGTTGACATGAGCTCCATAAAATTTGGTAGAGGAATAGGTCACGTTTACGCTTCTTCTAAGTTTTCAATTAGTGCATACAAAACTGTTTTAGAGCCTGATAGAAATGAACCCGAATGGTGGGCTGGTGCTCCAAGCGTTACTAAAGATAAAACTGGAAAGATATGGCTGGCTGCACGTATGCGAGAAGGTTATTCGCCAAGAGGTTTTCGAGGCTATGAAATTAGAATTTTAAGTTCTGAAGATGGTTTTAAGTTTAGCACTGTTAAAAAGATCGCTCGAGAAGAATGTGGAATGAAGGGTTTTGAGAGGCCTTCAATCATACTAGATCCAAAAACTGGAAAATTTAAGTTGTATCTTTGTGGGCCTCATCCTACTAAAGGAAAATGGCATATCATGAAACTAGACGATGTTGACGACCCAAGAGATTTTGATCCTAAGACTATAAGGTCTGTAGTTGATCCTGATGCTCTAGGAGCAAACTTCTATGGCGTTAAGGATCCATTCGTAATTTTTATAGAAAATGAGTATCACATGTTTTTAATTGGTGGCATAGGTGTGGAAAGAGCTTTTCACTTAAAGTCTAGCGACGGGGAGAATTGGGCACTTGCTCAACCTAATCCAATTCTTGAAAACACAGGGTGGCATAATTACTATACCCGTCCTGCATGTATTCTTCCTCTTCCTATTGGCTATCTAATGGTGTACGAGGGTTCTAATGTGTCGTGGTACGATCCTGCCTACAACATAGTAAGTGGGCTAGCATACAGCTTAGACCTATACAAATGGTTTGATTTATCTCCAGATAGTCCATTATTTATAAGTCAAACTCCAGGCAAATATAAAACTCTAAGGTATTCAGATTTCTTAGTTCTTAAAGATCGTATACTTTTTTACTATGAAGCGGCTAGAGAAAACGACACTAACGAAATTCGAGTTTCTGAAATACCCTTAGATGCTTGGAGAGAAATCGTTGAAGATTTTTAATTCAAAGGATTAAGAACTGGGTCAACAGGGTCTCTCAACTACTTCACATTAAAATTAGGCATTTAATGAAGCTAAACTTTATAGGGATTTAAAACTTCTACTTCCACACCTTAATTAAGCATAATTTCTCCATTAAATGCCCTTCATAATACTGCCTTTTCCCCTATCGGTAGACTTATTTCCTGTGTTGTTAGTGGGTCTTTGCCCCCGTTAACCTCCTGTACCTACTTTCCAATGCACCTAGTAGCCTTAGTGCTGTCTCCTGTTCCTCACTCGCCACGTTCCTCAATTCGCTTGGATCCTTAGTTAGGTTGTATAGTTCAACGTGACCTGGCTCCCTACCGTATACATCTGCCCTAATCCACTGTACCAGCTTCCAATACTTAGTCC
>JAAOZO010000247.1 GCA_011605715.1 Nitrososphaerota archaeon
ATATAAGGAAGACTATTGAAGAGGCAAGAAGGTCACTTTCATTTATTTTAGAATAGACAAAATATAAAATGCAAAAGTTGTTAGTAACTTTTTTTGCATTCGCTTTAGTTATTCCCATAGCTATTGCTCAAGAATGGTGGAATAGCAGCTGGCATTTTAGATTCCCAGTTAACATAAGTTCTTCAGTAAACGTAGAAAATGCAAGCGTAAAGATAAACGTAAATTTTACTTCTTTACTAGAAAGCTTAAAAATTACAGGAACTTTTGACTCAAACTCTATAAGAGTTATCGAAGGTTCTTACGAGCTTCCGTACGATTGGGAAAATGAAACTTATTCAAAAGGAAACATAACTTGGATTGCTAATGGAACTACTTTAGCTAACACAAACAGAACTTTTTGGATTTATTTTGATGTTATAGAAAATGGAGAGAAAACCAAAGCAGAAATTATTTCTGAAAGACCTTATTGGAGGTCTGGCTATACTAATAACATGAATGTTTATTCTCCAGTTTGGAACAGAAGTTGGTCTAAACTAATAGAAGTTTACTGGAAATGGTCCACAGAAGCTTCTTACGATATTGCTTATTTATACGTCGATGGCTTACAAGTTAGGCAAAAAGATGGTGTTGGATCAGAGCTTGCTAGATTTTTAGGAAGTAGCATACAATGCAAATTTACTTCAGACGCTTCAATTACTAACCCTACAACAGATGAATACGGAACTTATGGTTGCGCAATAGATTGGATAAAGTTCTATCCTGTAGCAAACTATACAACTCCTTCTTTAACAATAATCATAGGAAACGTTAGCCAACAAAATTTATTGAATTGGCTTGAATTACCAGCAAACGGTTCTTTGATAGATAGAGGAGAATTGATTTTAATAAGAGGTTATGTTACTGATGAAAACTTAAATTTGTTAAGTGGAGCATCAGTTAACTTCACATTGAATAATGGTAGCGTTGAATATACATGCATTGCTACGGATGAAGGAAATGGCTATTACAATTGTAGTTGGGACTCTTCAAACAAACCTCTAGGCAATTATTCTATAAGAATGGATTCCTCCAAACAATACTACAATCCAAATTCAACTTTATGGATAGATAGATTTACATTGAGAACAGGCCCGCCAATAATAAACATAAGTCTATCTTCTCCTTTAGTAGAGCATTATAGTTGGGTACAAATAAACGCAAGCATAAACGATCAATCTGGAACTGGCATAAACTGGACAAAAATTAACATAACTCAACCAAATGGTAACGTAGAACAGTTTGATATGATTAACATAGCTCCCAATGTCTGGACTTTAAACTATACAAATACTTCTCAAAGAGGAGTTTACAATATTATTGTCTATTCAAGCGACAATGTTGGAAGAGTTGGAGAATCTAACGCATCTCTAAAAGTTTATATTAAGCTTAACGTTAGCCTAAAAACTCAACAAAATTATTATCATCAAGGTGATGTTGGTAGGGTGGAATTTTTGCTTAAGGATAGCGAAGGCAATTTTATCCAAAACGCAAACATAACTCTTGAAATAAAAAATCCAAACAACAATCTTATCTGGCTGTTTAACGGAGTAACAAACTCAAATGGTATGTTAGAACCAATGCCAACATTTAGCATAGCAAGTTCTGATTTATTAGGAAATTACACTTTAATTTCGACTACAACATACTTTGATTCTCTAATAAACGTTTCTATAACAAGAAGAGACTCGTTTAACTTTATTGTTTACGAAAAAGAAGTAATATCAGTATCATTCCTCACTTTAAACCTTGAAGCTCCTTCTCAAGTAGAAATTGGTAAAAACTTACAAATATTTGCAATAACAACTGACAGCGTAAAGAATGTGGATGTAGACGACATAAAAGTTAGTTTATACGATCCTTTAAACAATTTAATCGTAGAAAATGTTTCAATGGAAAGGGTAAGCGTTGGAATTTACTCTAAAGCTTATGCTACTTCCTCTTCCTCAACCCAAGGAAACTGGAAATGGATAGTTACCGCTACCAAAGGCCCTAACGCTCAGAAAAAAGTAACTTTTACAAGGCTGGTTGGCGGACCATTTGACGTAAGAAACATTACTATTCTTGATAATACAATACCAGACCTAGCTGTGATGGTGGAAATAGAGAATAAAGGAAGCGTTGGACAAGATGTTATAGTTGAATGGAATTTAACGAGAATAGATACGGGAGAAAGTTTAGCTTCTGGTGCTGAAACAATTTTTATACCAGCAAATTCTGTAAAACAACATGTAGTTTACCCAACTACAAACTACATAGGAAACGTTAAAATAACATTTTTAGTTTATTATTCTGGCACGGAAAAGGCTGGAGCATATTCCATTTTTACTACACAACCTGCTCTACCAGCACCAACATTGCCGGCAATGCCTACAGCGGCAGTTGTTAAAGTTGGCGTTCCAAAAATTGAAATAATAGAGTGGACGAGAGAAATTGAAATAGAAAGAGGATGGATAGGGTTTTTGTTAGCAACGGTTAAAAATACGGGGGAAGTGGATTTATCAAACATAACAATTAGCATAAAAGGAATAGACCCTAGTTGGGTTGAACTTCCAGAGAAGTTTGATTTGAAAGTTGGAGAAAATAAAAGCGTAAGCATAAAGTTTGCAGTACCAATAAATGCAATTTCCGGAAATTACGAAGGAAATATTACAGTTTATTCGTTAGATGCTAAAGATGAGAAAAAATTCTTGCTAAGAGTTTTTGCTTCTAAAGCTGAGCTAATTTACTATCAAATACAAACTTTAAAACAAAAATTGGATGAACTTACAAACAAAACTTTACAATCAGAAAAAGAAGGAAAAGATGTGAGAATTGTCAAAGAAATGCTTGACATTGCAAGAGATAAAATAGCTTTAGCTGAAAAGTATCTGGATAAAAAAATGTACGACGATGCTTCAGATACGATAAGAATTGTTAAAAATTACTTGGATAAAGCTGAATTTGAACTTCAGGTTGCTCAGCCAATTGTTAAGCCTCCTTATGAAGCAATAGTCGAAACTGTTAAAAAATGGTTCTTATTGATAGCTCTTTCTCTTACATCAGGAATTGTTTTTATCATTTTACTCTTGATGAGAAGTAAGAAATACTACGAAGTGAAAATAGAAATACCACCTTCTACTTTGAAGAAAGCAATAGTAGGGCAAATAACCATTCAAAAACTAGAAAGAGAAAAGGAAAAAATAGAGAAAACGCTTTCTATCTTAGAGAAACAGTATAAAGAGGGTCTGATACTGTCTCTTATACACATCTGACGCTGCCG
>JAAOZO010000222.1 GCA_011605715.1 Nitrososphaerota archaeon
AGAACCAAGCAACTATGATGCTCGAGCTGAGTTAATGTGGGCAAGTACCATTGCACATAACGGTTTACTTGGCACTGGAAGAGTGGGGGACTGGGCATCGCACCTTATAGAACATGAGCTAAGCGGCTTATATGATGTAACTCATGGTGCAGGGCTAGCAGTAATATTCCCTGCTTGGATGAAGTATGTATATAAACATCGGACAGACAAATTTGTACAATTTGCGACTAGAGTGTGGAACGTTGAGCTAGACTTTGAGAACCCAGAAAAAACGGCTCTTGAAGGCATAGATCAGTTGAGAGATTTCTTCAAGAAAATAGGACTTCCAACTACCTTAAAGGAGCTAAACATACCTGAAGAGAAGTTTGAAGAACTAGCGTTAAAGTGCACAAACGGAGGTACTACAACTATAGGTAACTTTGTTAAGCTAAGTAAGGAAGACGTAATAGAAATACTAAGAATTGCAAAAGAATAAAAAGAAAGAAAATAAAATTACTTTTCAGTTAACTCTTCCACTTCTTTTTTGCCTTTTTCCAGTTCCAGAATTTGTTCTTTATCTTCTTTTAGTAATAAAGCTTGAAATTCGCCAAAGTGTGTTTTTTCTTCTTTTGCTATATCTAGAAAAACTTTCCTTATGTCTTCATTGTCAGTGGCTTGAGCCAGTTGCTCGTATAAGTTTATTGCGTCAAGCTCAGCAATTATAGCTACTCGAAGTATTTCCTTGTTGATCTCTTCCTTCTTAACTTTATCTAAGTTAACAGGTACTTTCGAGATCATCTTGAATACTAATGATTAATGTACAGTTTATAAACTTTTTCAACAGTTATATTTCTGCTTAAGGAGCACAAGGCTTTGAAAAAGTTTTTAAGCCCCTGCAGTAAACCTTAGTTAGTGGATAACAAGATGGCGAACTTAAAACTAGGTGTAATAGTTGGATTAAGGCCAAATATGGAAGAAGAGTTCAAAAAGTTAAAGGATCTTGGATTTCCAACTGCACAAGTTTCATGTTGGACTATGGAGTACTTCAACGAAGAAATGGCTTTGCATCTGAAGAGAGCAGCTCGAGACTATGACATTGAAATAACAACAATGTGGACAGGTCTACCTGGCACACCAATATGGAACTTTGTTCAGGGACCATTAACTATTGGTTTAGTTCCATTGGAGACCAGAGAGGTAAGGGCAAAAGCACTAAAGAAGGGTTCTGACTTTGCTAAAAAAGTAGAAGTTGAGAGTGTAACAACGCATGTTGGCTTTATACCCGAAAATCCAAACGACCCGCACTACATTACTTTGATTCCAACCCTAAAAGACATAGTAAATTACATTGGAAAAAATGGCCAAAGTTTTTGGTTTGAGACTGGGCAAGAAACTCCAGTGACTTTACTAAGGACAATACAAGACATTGGATTAGACAATGTAGGAGTAAACTTTGATGCAGGTAACTTAATCCTATATGGTAAGGCTAATCCTGTTGATGCTTTAGACGTTATCGGGAAGTATGTAAGAGGAGTTCATGCGAAAGATGGTGAGTACCCAAGGGATGGCTACCAGTTAGGTCAAGAAAAACCACTGGGTGAAGGAAAAGTAAACTACAAGGTCTTCATTCCAAAGCTAGTTTCTTTAGGTTATAAGGGTGCAATTACTATAGAAAGAGAAATATCCGGGCCGCAACAAATTCAAGACATTCTAAGAGCAAAAAAGATACTTGAAGAGATTCTTAAGACCTGTTAGAAACTTACTTTGCATTTAGTTTAGAAGAAACTACTAGAAGAAAAACTTTTATAACTTTCCTTCACAAGAAAGCGCGCCAAGAAAATGATACTCTTCAAAAAGAAGAAAGAAAAAACAAAAGCTGAAAAGATCGCAGAAGCTTTAATAAATAAAATTGGAAAAGAGAAACTAGATGATGAAGCTACAAAGCTATACTTTCAAGGAGTTCAAGATTATGAAGAACAAATGGAAATTTTAGCAAAAAAATACGGAATAGAAGTTAGCTAAGATTTTAGAAGTCCCACTCTACAGGTACTTCTTTTCCTTTTTCTGCAGAAGTATATATTGCATCTAAAATCGCTTGAACTTTAAGGCCTTCTATAGCAGGTGAGAACAAAGCTTTTCCACTCTTTATCGACTCAACGAACTTTGCTATCCTTTGATTGTATAAGTCAGTTTCAGGAATTTTATCTTGAGGAGTTATTGTAACCCTTGCGCCCATCACTTCCTTGTATACTTCTAAGGGCTTTAGTTGAGCTCCACCTTTTGTTCCAAGCAAGACCAAGTTTAGCCCATCTTCTTTTATGAATGAAGCCCAGTTTGTTTCTAGCAGCATCGTCATTCCATTTTCAAACTTTATAAATGCAAATGCGTTGTCTTCAACTTGAAAGTCTTCTGGTTTCCAGGCTCCACCCCAGCTCCCTTTCTTTGCCATCTCAGGATTCTTTCCAAATTTGTTGTATGTAACACCAAGAACTGACTTTGGCTTCGGGAACCCTAGTACATACATCGCAGAGTCTACAGCATAACAGCCTATGTCTAGAAGTGGACCACCTCCAGATAAACTCTTGTTAAGAAAAGTTGGACTGACTGGGATACCCCATCTTCTTAGGTGTAAGGCTCTAGCATAGTAAATTTCCCCTAGCTCTCCAGAATCTACTAACATTTTTAATGCTGTTATGTCTATACGAAACCTAGTTTGATAACCAACTATCAAAATCTTGTTGTACTTTTTAGAAGCTTCATACATCTCCTTTGCATCCTTTAAGTTTCCAGCCATTGGCTTTTCAGTAAGAACATGAGCTCCGTGTTTCATAGCTACTATTGCAGGATCTTTATGAAGAACATTTGGAGTACAAACACTTACGGCATCTAGGTTTTCCTTTTCAAGCATCTCGTTATAGTCCTTGTAGTACCTTGCAATACCGAACTCTTCTGCTGTTTTCTTGGCAGCTTCGATGTTTATATCAGCGCAGGCGACTATTTCTACGTCTGGAATTTTCTTATAGTTTGGAATATGGGTTCCTCTTGCTATTCCACCACAACCAATTATTCCAATCTTTATTTTTTCTGCCATGCGACAAGAAGAAACAGGTTATATTTAAATACATTTTCCTTTCTTCCAATTAGATCTTAGCTAAAGTAAGAAACGTTATACTTGTTTGAGTAGCATTAATTTACTTTTTTATACTTTATGAACCCCAACCAGTATTTTTCTCAAGTGAAGTAAAAGTCTTCGTCGTTTTTACGCTATTCAAAGAAATATTTTAACTTAAATTTAAGTTGTTTTGTGTAACTACAATCTGAACTTCGAGTAGCTTAATGTTCTAAACTTTTTATCCATAGTCCAATCTTTTGCAATAGCTCTACTTGCTCTGAAACTAATTTTCCATTTGGTAAGGGCCCAACATTAAGCAACAAATTTGCACCTCTAGACCAAGCCTTCCTAAAGTAATCCTTCAACGTCTCTAAGGATTTGTAGTTGTTGTCCGAAGAGTTATATCCCCAACTATTGTTCATGGTAAGACATGTTTCTAACGGAAGGTTTGAAACTTTTGCTTTATTAAAGCCAGCTGTATTCTCACCTGGAAGGTCCTGCTCAAAAATTTGGAAATCTTCTCCTGGAAATGGGTCTACATGGTGATTATTCCCAACTAAAGCAGAAGGTTGTAAACTATGAATCATCTCATACAGTTCATTAAGTTTCCAATCTGCGTTTGGTTTATCCCACCATCCATGAAACCAAAACCCACCGATTTCACCATAGTTTGTACAAAGTTCTTTTACCTGACTATGATAGTACTCAAGGTATTTTTCCCAGTTTCCTTTTTCAAGCCTTCCAGAATATTGTCCCGTTATTCCAAGTGGGTAGTAGTCAGGATGGTGCCAGTCCAAAAGAGAGTAGTAAAAGAAAATTTTTAATCCTTCTTTTTTACACGCTTCAGCAAGTTCTTTTACGACATCTCTTTTGAATGGCGTATTTGTTATTTTGTAGTCAGTAAGTTTTGTATCAAACATACAAAAACCATCGTGATGTTTTGTTGTAAATGTTATATACTTTGCACCTGACTCCTTGAATATTTTGCACCATTCTTCTGCGCTGAATAAAGTTGGGTTAAAAATGTCTTTAAGTTTTTCATATTCTTTTATCGGAATTTTTTCATTTTGCATTACCCACTCGCCTCTTCCCAAAATGGAGTATATACCCCAATGAATGAATATTCCAAATTTTGCGTTTCTGAACCATTCTATGGCCTCTTCTCGCTTTTTCATAAGCCTATGTCTACCTTAAAAAGTATTTAAGTTTTAAAGAGCAATGCTTTTGTTCTAATAAAAAAGGCTACATTGGCTTTTGGGGGTTGAGCAAAGTAAAGTAAAGCCTTACAATTTCGTATTCTTCCTTTTTTAATGAAATAGCGTCAAGTATTCTTCCCTCTACTTCTGAAACAAACTCGTCTATGAATTTTGATGGAATTCCAACTAAGTTGTCAACTAGGTCTAAAGCAATTGGTAAGTTTGTAGCTTCGTTGAAGAAGTCTTTTTGTCCAAGCCATTCGTGCATCTTTTTAATGCTAACTGAGGAAGGATACTCTACTTCGCATGGAGGAAGGTGGTCGTAAGCTTTAACTTGTAAGCGGCGCATTTCTTTTACCCCATCTTTTTGTAATTTTAATGCTTCAAATGGTGCAAAAACTTTATTCTCTGCCTCTTTTAATGGGTTTTCTTCTGGCCAGTTTTTAGTTATAGCAAACTGTGCTAGTTGAGTGTACACTTGCACTGGAACATCTCCAATTAGATCTTCGTAGTAGAATATAGTTCGTTCCGGCATAAAAGTTGAGAGAATAAGCTTATCAATAATCGTTACAAGCGAATTTTCTCTATCTTTGAGCGACATATAGCCGCCTATGGCACGAGTATGACTTCTCTTTATTACGCCTATTGTTTTTTCACTTCTTCTTAATTTCTCTGTTATTTCGAATGTTTCCTTCGTAAGCCTTTCCTCCTCTTCACCATAGAGCCCAACTTTTTTCATCCTTAGAACAGGGTACAAAAAGCTGTAGAAACTACCATCCAAGATTAAAAGATCACACTTGTCCAGAGCCTCTAACGCAAGCTTTCTTTCAGCGTAGGTTGACAACAAGTCAAAGAAGTATCTGCTTTTATCCTGAGATAGAGCTTGTTTTCTTTTAAAAGATCCTACCTCAAATTTTTCATCCTTTTTCTTTACGCCTTCTAAGTACACTATTCCAGTAGCAAAAACGCCATATCTTACGCCTAGTCTTTCACTAAGCCTTGGAGACCTTGAGCCATCAACAGCAGCAGTGGTTACTATTTTACTTGATGCTTCTAGTTTTTTTATGTGCGGAGTTATCAGATTTTTTAACTCTTTGAGTTTAACACTTAGGTCTTGGATTGCTTTTAATGTATTGTTAGCTTCTCGTTCAGCTAACTCAAAAAAGCGATGCTGAAGGTCAAGAGGTAACGTTACCCATTCTAAAGGCTCTTCACTCATTTTCCTCACCTGGAGGTTCATAAGTTATGAGCAAGGGAACTGGTGAGGGATTCATGGCACCTGAAAAGTAAAACCTTCCTGGCTTTAACTGTAGCATTTGGTCAGCAGTTATGCCATATGGAGAAAGCCACTCTAAGGCGCCTCCCTCTCCGCTGGCGTCTAGTGGATGTATCCTTCCAAAGAAGTGAGTGTTGAGGTTTCTCCTTACAGATGCGTTTATTCCTATTTCTCCTTTTATTCCCTGCGCAATTAAAGTTAAATTAAGCATTCTCTTTCTTCCAAGTGCTGCTAAGTTTTTTATCATTTCTGAAGTTTCACCTTGAATTCCTCTTGGTTCCCATGGGGCATATTGAGGTGATTCGTCTATTATTAGTGCGATATTTATGTCGTTTCCAGATTCCATTACGCTGTAGAGTTGCTTTGCAAGCGACAAGAAAAACCCAAGCTTAGCTTCGGCTATTGTACCCCCCATATCCACTAAGAGTATTCTCTTGCTTTCAAACATCTTGAGAAGTTCTTCTATGCTTAGTGTGCCCATTATTGGAGCTAAGTCGCGCGGTTTCAATCTTCTAAACACTCTTCTTGCTGCCCTTTGTGCAGAAGACCGCCAATCGGCTCTAGTTATACTGTTAATACTCTCTTCAACGTGTTCTTTAAGTTGGTTGTACAAAACATCAGCAGGATCCTTACTTCCTTTGGAAAGATTAACTACTGCTCTTACCTTTTCAATCCAACCTTCTATGAATTCATCGAAGCCATCTTTTACGCTTTCATTTCTTGAAAAATCGTAAGTTTTATCTTGAAAATAGCTTAGAATTGACTCTTCATCAAACGCTACATCTGTAATTTTCGTAACTTCAACTTCATTGGAGTCCTGAAAGTACGGCACATAGTCAGTACCACTCCAATCAAGGATTAGAACTCTATAGCCTGCAGTTATGTAAAGGGGAATAAGAACGTAACGTGTGAACCATGACTTTCCACTCCCAGTACTACCGTAAACGCCTACATGATATGAGATGAAGTTTTTTAATACTGGTACTTTCCATGTTTTATGATTCTCTAGATGAGCATTCATCCACAGAATTTCATTTCCCTTTGCTATTTTCTCTAATGGCCTATCATCTTCTTCTTGCAAGTAAACAGGAGAACGAGGCTGAATTATGATCTTGTTTGGTTCTATGCCATTTTCAGTAACAACCCCTATTGGTTTTATCATAAAAGAATAAACTTCTCTTGCTCCTGAAGGTTCACCTCCATGACGCATATACGCAACATCTGGCCTGTATGCAGTATAGCTAAGAAATTCATTTTTCCCAAGTCCTTCTCTTAGTACGCCTAGTATTTGATTTATTGGCTTTTCATCGCCTCCATTTTTTATAATGACAAGTTCTTCAGTAGAAATACTCCTTTCAAGATCCTTTAACAAAATTAGCCTAGCTGTTGTTTCAGTTGAACCATCTGCTATTCTTCCTATGAATTTCATTGTTTTACTCTCTGTCACCTTAAAGCTATTGTTAAATCTTTTCTTTCTATAATTATATTGTAAATGCCCATGAAACCTCTAGAACTAGGCTTAGGCACAATGTTTAAGCAAAAAATAAAGATTCATTGACTGCCTTACTTAGCGCCTACGTATTTTTTAGACAATCTAAAGAACGAATCTTTATAAAGTTAATAAGAAACATCCTGCGCTAAAGTTGAATATAAACAAAAACCAGAAAAGTAAGCCGATGCTTAAAAGAAAACTTGGACTACTTGATGCCACTTCAATAGGACTAGGAGCTATAATCGGAGCTGGAATCTTTGTTTTAGTAGGAATTGCAAGTGGAATGGCAGGTCCTGCAGTTGTAGTTTCCGTTATTATTTCAGGCTTAAGTGCAACTTTTACTGCACTAAGCTTTGCAGAACTTGGAGCAGCACTACCAAGAGCAGGCGGAGTATATGAATATGGGCATGAACTAATATCACCCTCTTTCGGATTTCTTTTGGGCTGGATGTGGATCTTTGGAAACATTGTTATGGGCGCAACTGCTAGCCTTGGATTTGGATACTATCTTTCGTCTGTCTTTAACTTTATTCCGTTCAAAGTTGGGGCCTTAGCAATAATCACACTTGTTGTATTCTTCAATGTAATAGGAGTAAAACAGTCAGCCATTGTAAACGACCTTATAGTAATTGTGAAGGTACTTGTTCTTCTGCTTTTTGTATTTGTGGGATTGCCTAGAATAAGTGTTTCAAACTTCGAGAACTTTCTGCCAAATGGTATAGTCCCAGTTTTTCAAGCTGCAGGACTTTTTTATTTTGCATATATAGGATTCCCAAGGATAAGTACTGCTGCTGAAGAAGTTAAAGAGCCAGAAAAGAACATACCACTTGCAATACTGCTTGCGTTGTTCATCTCTACTTTAATCTACATATTAACTTCTGTAACTGCAGTGGGACTAGTTGGATATAAGAACTTAAGTAACTCAACAACTCCAATCGGAGATGCAGCAAGAGAATTAGGATTAGGTGGAATAGTAGAATTAGGAGCACTTTTAGCAACTTTTAGTGTTGTTTTAACTTCAGTTATGGGTCAATCAAGAATTTTCTTTGCAATGGCAAGAAACGAGGAAGTGCCTAGTATACTTTCTAAGGTTCATGAGAAGTTTGAAACTCCAGTATACTCCGTCCTTCTTTCAGGATCTATAATGGCAATTCTAGCCTCTACCATAGACATTTCTGGCTTAGCTTCG
>JAAOZO010000119.1 GCA_011605715.1 Nitrososphaerota archaeon
GGATGTAAGTGTAGATAAGGAGCTTTACCCAGACTTTATTGGAGCCTTGTTTGATGATGAAGGTCATGCTTGTAAAAACGAAACAAAAATATTCATTTCAAATTCTAATTTATATATAATAAAGAACATCGTAAAGTACTTAAGAGCTTTAGGATTTAGACCATACGTGAGGAAAGAACCAGAAAAATTTAGAAAGAAAAATTGGAAAGATCGGTACAAAGTATACCTCTATGGGAGAAATGTGGCTAAGTTTTTAGAAATTGTTCCTTTTTTCCATGCCAAGAAAAAAGATAGAGTTATTGAAAATTTATCGCGAACATATAAGTATAGAAATATTCCTCACTTATTATCAGAAAAGAAAGTGCTTTCAGTCTTACCCGAAGAAGGAATGGAGTTAAAGAAGATAGTTAAGACCACAGGGATACCTTTTAATACAGTGGTTACATGTATTAAAAACCTAAGAAAAAATGGGTACGTTGGAGTAAGGATAAAAGGAATTTCAGAAAGACCGAGAAAGAAAATATTGTATTTTCCACTTAAGGAGTGTAGTAAGACTTTTTATTCGTTGTTAGGAGAAAAAGTTATTTCTCCAACTCTTTTAACTAAAACTATAAAAAAAGTAAAAAAAATAAAATATAATGGGTACGTTTACGACATAACAAACCCAATCACTTCTAATTTTGTTCTCAAAAATGGTGTAGTTGTACACAACTCGACTCGCGCAGAGGTTTTGCAAACACTTTACGACAGACACTACATAGAAGGAAAATCTATAAAGATTACTCCATTGGGAGAAGCTGTTGTTAAAGTCCTAAAAGAATTTTCTCCAAGTATACTCTCCGAAGAGCTAACAAGACATTTTGAGCAAGAGATGGAACTCGTTTTTAACGGTAGGAAAACAAAGGAAGAGGTTATAGAAGAAGCGAAACAAGTGTTAACTCCGATTCTATCTAACTTTAAGGCAAACCAAGAAAAAGTTGGAATAGCGTTAAGTTCTGCGCTAAAGAATTTCCTTGACGATGAAAATACTTTGGGAGAATGCCCAAGCTGCAAGTCTGGAAAGTTAGTGATAAGAAAGAATAAAAATGGAAATCGTTTCGTTGGATGTAGTAACTATCCTTCGTGTAAGGTAACGTATCCCCTGCCGCATGCCTCAAAGATAGTTAAGACTGGTAAGGTGTGCAAACTTTGTGGAACGCCGATAGTTAAGGTCATTAGAAAAGGTAAGAGAACGTTCGAAATGTGCCTGGATCCAAATTGTCCAAGCAAAAAAGAATGGGCTTCAAACAAAAACAATGTTAGTTTTCATGCTAAACAAAATAGTTCTAAAAGTGAATAAAGAAAACTTTTTATTGTCCTATTTTGTAAGTATTCGTACAATGATAAAAGAAAATATCTTTAGAGCTTACGACATAAGAGGTATTTATCCTTCTGAAATAAATGAAAATGTTTCTGAACTCATTGGAAAGGGATTTGGAACTTTCATTGGTGGTCCTGGAAAAAAACTAGCTGTTGGAAGAGATGTAAGGTTAAGTAGCGAAAGTCTGTCTACTTCGCTTATAAATGGTTTAACAAGCGTTGGTGTTGATGTCTTAGATCTAGGCGTAGTACCAACACCGATAGTTTACTTCGCGATAAGTCACTGGAACTTAGATGGGGGCGTCGTTGTTAGTGCAAGTCACAACCCTCCAGAGTGGAATGGGTTTAAGCTTTGCAGAGAAAAGGCAAGGCTCGTAGGCTCTGGCCTAGGGCTTGAAGAAGTTAAGAAGCTAATACAAAATAAAAACTTTAAGTTATCAAAAAAAGGAAACGTAGTTAATCGAAGAGACGATATCTTAAGAGAGTACAAAGCGTTCATATTTAACAAAGTTACATTGAAAAGAAGCTTTAAAGTAGGAATAGACCCTGGGAATGGGTCTTGCTCTTGTATAGCAAAAGAAATCTTGGAAAAGTTTGGGTTAAACATAAAGGTAATAAACGATACTCCCGATGGGAAATTTCCTTCTCGTTCCCCTGAACCAACCGAAGAATCTGTCTCAGCTTTAAAGGAACTCGTTGTAAAAGAAAACTTGGATTTTGGTGTTGCGTTTGACGGAGACTGTGATAGAGCGCTCTTCGTGGACGAGAAAGGCAATACTTTAAGAGGAGATATCGTTTTAGCATTATTTATAAGATACTTCTTGAAATGTGGAGAAAAAGTAGTCTATGAAGTTAGTTGCACAACTGCAGTTGAAGATGAAATAAAATCTAAAGGTGGCATTCCAATACTAACAAGAGTAGGGCATTCATTTATACTTGATAAAATGATAAGTGAAAAGGCTAAGTTTGGAGGCGAAATTTCGAGTCATCTTTATTTCGGGGATATTTATGGGCTGGACGACGCAATATTTTCAGTATTAAAAGTTGCTGAACTTTTGTCTCTGAGAGAAGCGTCTCTTTCTCAATTAGTTAACGAGCTCCCAAAGTATGAGACGTATAGAGAAAACTTTGAAATTCCAGACGAGTATAAGTTTAAGGTAATTGAAGGCATTAAAGAAAAACTTCAAAAAGAAGGGTACAATGTTATAACGATAGACGGAGCAAAAGTAGTTGAAAAAGAAGGTTGGTTTATATTGAGAGCTTCAAATACTTTACCTCAAATTAAGTTAACCGTTGAGGCAAGAAACAAGGAATCTCTTCAAGAACTTACCAAGTTTGCAACTGAAATCCTTTTTGAAGTTTACAAAAATATAAAAAATAGCTATTAGACTTGTCTTTGCTATTCTTTGTTACGTCTAGACCTTTAGTTTCTTTCTAACCTTGTTTCATGAAATTTTTTTATACTCGTACAATAGCCTTCTGGTATGCAAAAGTTTGAGTTTACAAAGGAAGAGATAGTTCAAGACCTAAGAAAATTGGGAATAGAAGAAGGCGATACAGTTCTTGTCCATAGCTCCTTAAGTAGCATTGGCTACGTACCAGGGGGAGCAGAGACAGTAGTAGATGCCCTTCTCAAGAGCGTCGGAGAAAATGGCACAATTATTGCTCCAACTATAACTGGTCAGATATTCGATTCTCCTGAAAATCCTCCAAATTTTTCGTTCGATAAGCCATGCTGGACTGGCACAATACCTGAAACACTTAGAAAAAGAAAAGAAGCATACAGAAGTAAACATCCAACTCACTCTGTTGCTGCGATAGGAAAGTTTGCAAAGAGCATAACAGAAGGTCATGAAAATTCTAAAACTCCCTGTGGCGAAGGAACACCTTACCTTAAAGTTCCAGATCTAGGTGGAAAAATTCTGTTTCTAGGAGCAACATTAGAAAGCAATACAACGTTCCATTCCGTAGAAGAACTTGCAAGGCTTTACTACCACTTACAGCCGGAGCCATCTTTATGTAAAGTTGAAGTAAATAGATATCAAATTGAAAGAAGATATTTTTTGCATGCGTATGGAACTCCAAGGAGTTTTGGTGAGAAGGAGAAAGAACTTGTAGACAATAAAATAGCAAAAACTGGCTATGTTGGTAGAGCAAGAAGTATATTAGTTGATGCCAAAGCTATGATCAAGTTTACTCTTGAGAAAATTAAGGAAAATAGATTGTACTTAGTAAAGGTAGACCATGTTGACTTATGGAGCATTTCATCCAGTCTTAGACTAATCCAAGAAGGTAAATTTAACTCCATTAAGATAAACTTATATGTTCCAAAAGGTGCTACTATAAGATTCTCTGGCAACAATATCTCTATCAAAGGAATAAAGATGAACATGTTTAACCTTAACCTTTTAAGTTGCATGCTAGAAGTCCAGGCAAATGTAGTAAATGATTTAGACTTAAATGGTGGTTACAATTATTGGTTAGAATTTAAGAAAGTAGAAGGCGGCACTAGAGTAGACATTCTAGAATTCAAAGATTCAGCATCCTTCTTTAATTTCTGAAGGAAATACTTAAGTATTAAAGCTTCTCGTAGTGCGCAAATAATGGTGGTGTATAGTTGAGTACGAACAACGAAACAAAAATAAGAAGCGCGTACTATGGAATCGTCTTATTCGGCGTTGTAAGTTTATTTGGAGATATAGTTTATGAGGGCGCAAGAAGTGCTGTTCCTGAGTACATGAAAATAATGGGTGCATCTGCTACGTTTGTTGGGTTAATAATTGGCTTTGGAGAATTTTTAGCATATGCAATTAGACTTCCGGCTGGTTCCTTTGTAGACATTTTTGGTTTGTACTGGCTGACTACGTTTATTGGTTATGCATCGTTGTTTTCTATACCTCTTCTAGCAATAGCACCTTCGTTAGCATGGGTAGCTTTATTCGTTTTTCTAGAGAGGTTTGGAAAGGGGGTGAGAAATCCTTCAAGAGATGCTCTTCTAAGTGTTGTAAGTAAGGATGTAGGGAGTGGAAAAGCCTTTGGAATTCATGAATTTTTAGACCAAATTGGTGCCGTTACTGGCCCTACAATTGTTGCTGCCATCTTATTTTTCACTAATAACTCTTTTAGAACTGCGTTTGCTTCTTTGTCACCTTTCGTAGTCTTATGTTTATTGGCACTATTCTTTGCATACACCTTTACAAAGGAAAGAACTAAAGCAATAGAGAGCAGAAAAGAAAAAATAAACATGCGGGAAGAATTTTCAAAGATTCCAAAACATTTTTGGTTGTATTCTATTTCAGCATTTTTAAGTACTGTTGGTTTTGTCCATTTTGCTTTGCTGTCTTATAGGCTACAAGGCTTAGTTCCCGATTGGTTAGTTGCCTTTTCATTTTCTCTAGCAATGGCCATTGATGCTATCTTTGCTTTGCTTCTCGGATTTCTTTACGATAAGTACAAACTTAAAGTTTTCTACTTTATATTTATGGCAAACTCATTGCCCGCCATCTTAGCAATACTTCCAAATCCTATACTTCTAATATTAGCAGTAGCATCGTTTGGAATAGGGATGGGTGCTCAAGAATCAATATATAGGTCTGTAGTAGCAGATTTAACTCCTATTCATCTAAGGGGTACTGCATATGGAATTTTTAATACGCTTTATGGACTAGCCTGGACGATTGGAGGCGCTGTTGCTGGCATTTTTTACGATTTTAATCATCCTGAGATGGTAGCAATTTTCTCAATCATTATGGAACTCATAGCTTTCTATTTTACTCTTAAAGTTGAGAAATTTTTAAATCGATGATCCTTGCAAATCCCTAACATTTTTATAAATTATATCTTGCTACTTATCTAATAGTTACTTATATCTTCTTCTTTTTTCAATTAATCTATATGCTTTCCATTACTCTATGAACTACTACGCAGGAACATTTCATAGCCTTAGTCTTACCGTTCTAGAAAAAGCTTAAAACATAAATAATACTTTGTTGTAGCAATGTCAAACGTGGAAGAGCTCTTAAGATTTAAGGATAAGGACACTGTTTTCTCTAATGTTCTTGTAGCAGATGAAATCGAGTTAGGACTGAAAAGAATCTATGCTGGAGAATGGTTCTTACTTGATCCTGCGCTCGAATTCTCAAGTTTTAAAATAAACGATAAGAAAGTTGACTTCATTGTTGAAGATAGAATCTGGAACTTGAGCGGCGTGTCTATTCTAGCAACTTCTGAGAACGTTAAGCTTTCTTCTTTAACTTCTTCTACACATAGTTCAATAACTTTTACTTCTAGCATTGAAAGTTCTGCAGAAGCTAAGATTAGCATTTTACTTAAGTCTGTAGTTTCTGATCCTGTGAAACAATGGGACTCCGAAGTAAGAGAGAGATTCAGAAACGAAGTTAAAATAAGTTGTAAGGAAGATAAAAATTCTGTTTTATTTAACTACAACAACGATCGTTTCTTATCCATTAAAATCTTTCCAGAAGATACAAAAGTAATGATAAGACAAACCCAAACCAATGTATTTGAAGTGCAATTTTTCCTTGAAAGTATGCTTGCTTCTAAAGAAAAGTTTAATGTTAAAATAATCTATTCTTTTTATGAAAACAGTAAGTTCTTAGATGAAGACAGAGGATGGGATGTAGCTAAAAGTTTAGCTAATGTTCCAAAAATTTCTTCTAAGAACGAAGACTTAAGGAGACTTTACTATTTTGCTTGGGTCTCTTTGCTTAGTAATAGAGTAACGCTGAAAAATCATAAAGCCTTACCCTATAGTTTCACAATGCCCTCTAAGGTTGGCTATAGGCATCAATGGCTTTGGGATTCAGCGTTTCATTCAATAGTTTTATCAAACTATGATATAAGGCTAGCAAAAGAAGAGTTAATGAATTTATTTGTGAATCAAAAAGATGATGGGAGAATACCACATGAGATATTCTTGACGAAAGAGATTTGCAAGAGCATTTGGGGTGTTAATGATTATTCTCCATGGACCACTCAACCTCCTGTTGTAGCTGTTGCAGTAGATAGAATAATATGTAAAGAAAAAGACAAAAAGTTTATTGAAATTGCCTTAAGTAGTTTAATTAAGTACGATGAGTGGTTTAGAAAGTTTAGAGATGAGGATAAAGATGGGCTAATAGCATACCACGATCCTCTTGAAAGTGGCTGGGATAACAGTAAGAGGTGGGATGCTTATGTTAAGAAAGAAAAGAAGTACATTTCTGAAGGGATGCTTCCAATAGAAGCAGTCGACTTAAATTCGCTAATTTTTGTACAAAGAAAAGTTATAAGCAACTTAGCAAGACTACTAGGCCACGAGAAGCTTTCCAAAGAGTACGAAGGCTTGTCTATTCAACTAAAGGAAAAAATAGCTAACATTATGTGGGATGATTCTACGAAGTTCTTCTTCGACGTAGAAGACAAAACTCACAAAAAGACTATGGTAAAAACACCTGCAGCTTTCTTAACGTTGTTTGCCAAGGTTGCAACTAAAGAACAAGCAAACTACTTAGTTGAACATTTAGTTAACGAGAAAGAGTTTAAGAGAAAATTACCTCTGCCAACTTTGTCTGCCGACGATCCTGACTACAACCCTAAAAACTTTTGGAGAGGGCCAACTTGGATAAACTTAGTTTGGTTCACTTACAATGGTTTACTAAACTATGGTTTTAAAGATGTCGCTAAGGACCTAGCAGACTCTGTTATTGAGGCTATGGCTAGAAACACTACATGCAACGAATACTACGATAGCGAAACTGGAGAACCACTAGGTGTTAGATACTTTGGCTGGTCAACGCTTATTACTGATATAATTCTAAAAGAAAGTGAGCAGTAAAGTTAGAGTATGTTCATGGACCACAAAATGCCGCCAAGAAGATGCTTCCTAAACCATTCCTCATTCCATATTTCTTTAAAGTGGCCAAAAGCTGTATAGAAAACCCTGCCTTTACCATATTCATGGCACCAGCTTAGTGCGTAGTCGTTATCTACTCTGTTTCCTCTACTTAAGTCTACGGAAGATGTATCTAAGCTTATTAGTACATGAGTTTTGTTTCTGCTCCAATTTTTAAAAGTATAGACTTCTTCCTTTACTTTAAAACTCTTTGGCAAATGTTTAGTAGCTGGATGGTTGTTGTCTTCAACTTTTGCTACTATCTCTTGCGTCCAAGGATGTCCATTAAAGTATCCTCCAAGCATCTCTCCATACTCCGGAAACTTGTAGAAAGTATCGGTTGCATTATGAACTCCAACAAACCCACCGCCTTCTTTAACAAATCTTATTAAAGCGGCTTTTTGTTCTTCTTTCATTGGCAATTCTCCAGTAGTTGCAAAGAGTAAAGCTGAAATTGTTTTTAAGTTTTCTTCGTTAATCAGCGAGCAATCTTCTGTTGCAACAACTTCAAATTCTTTTGACTCTGCTCCTAATTCCTCAATAGTTTTAACTGCTACTGGAAGGTAGTCGTGCTTAAATCCTGCTGAATGTGTTAGCATTAGTATCTTTCTTTTGTTCATGAATAAAATAGTTAATTGAGGGAATAAAAACTTTTGCTAATGTAGCTAGGGTTTATATACTTGAACCTTTTCTCCATCTTTAATCCTTTTCAGGACGTTGTAATCGTCTACAACTTTTCCAAAAACATTAACCGGACTATATGCTAGGATTTTGTCTCCCTTTGAAACAGGAGTTGGTCCAAAGAAGATACACATTGCCCTTCCAGGTGGCCAATAAGCCACATCTCCTTTTTCCACTTCAACTTTCGATACTTCTTCGCTCAGCTCTACAGGAATTTCAAAATAAATTTCGTCTCCCCATCTGTTAGCTTCAGAGGTAAATGGTAACGCCTTTAAGATTGCTTCTGCTGTTCTTTGGTTGGGTTGTTTCTTTATTTCAATTTTTATTGGTTCGATGCTTTCAAACTTTATTAAAATTATCTCACTCATTTTTATACTATTCAAAAACTTAAATTAATAAAGCTTTCTTTCTTTGGCATGAATCGACTTAGCTAACTTAATCTTCGCGAAGATGTTCATTATCTAGAATCAAAATACTCTGAGGTAAGCTGAATTAGCATTAAGTTTGTTATAGATCAAAAGAAAGATTTAAATAGATATTAGTACTTGTAAGCTTCATAAAAACTAAATAAGTGAAATTAAATGAGTTCAAAATCGGTTGAAGAAAGGATTTCTTTTCTTGAAGGAAAGGTTGATGGTAGCTTAGAGCAGATAAACAAGAGGCTTGATGGATTAGAAAGAAAGATCGAGGTTTTAGATAAGAAAATGGACGATAGACTTTTAGCTTTAGATAAGAAGGTAGATGAAAGATTTCTAACGTTAGATAAGAAAATCGATAGCCAATTTAGATGGATAATTGGAGAAATATTAGCGATAATAATATCGTGGCTAGTTCCAATAGTACTAAAGATATACTTTCCATAAAGTTCAAAGACTTTTGACACTACAGGCGTAAAGGTATGTAAATGGCTTTTTAACATAAGTATAGACGAAACACCGACTTAAATCACTATAAAAGAACTGAGAAATTGAAGGTACATGTAGACTTTCTTCATTTATATTACAACTACTCGGATCTTAACGGATAAGTTTGTTAAAACATAATCAGTTACTCTATCTGAAATTCTAAAGCTTCAACTATGGGGTGGCCTGTTATAGAAAGATTCGTATGCAAGTTATCTTGTCTAGTACTACTAGCAGGAAGACTTTCTGTCTCGTACTGTTTCTATTGTCTCTTAACATTCGCTTTAGTTAAAAGCGGCAATTAAATGAAAGACAGAGAAAAAAGCACTAAAGTATTCTTGATTTAGTGGCTCAAAACTTAAAAACTTAGACGTTATGATCTCCTACCATGAGCAAAGAAAGTTTAACAAAGCTAGTTATTTTCATTCTCTTGCTCATTTTGCTGCTATTTGTTGCTACTTTTAACTTAGCTACTAACAAAGAAGTAGTAGTTTATGTTTATTCAGATAAACTAGTTTATGCTCCTTCAAGCTTGGCATTCGTAAATCTCACGTTACTTAGTTCATCAAGTTCAGATAATTTCTATGTTGAAGCCTACGTAGATCAAAAATTGATAACCTCTTTTAACTTAAGAATTGAAAACTATAAAGGGACAAAGCTTCTTAATTTTAGCTTGCCAAACAAAGAAGGTGAAGTTGTAGTTTCTTTCGTAGTTAAGAATTTTGTGTTTGTACTTAAAAGAAAAGACGTAAAAATATTAGTTGCGAATTCAAAAGATAGGAAGCCACTTATTCTTCTCTTAGTTTGGCATGAGCATCAAGCTCCAAACATTCTTCCAAATGGGAAATACTTTGGTGAGTGGGCCTTCTATCATACCTTTTCTAGTGAACTGTCTCCAACATTTGACGGAGGTCCTTATATGTATCATGCTTACGAACTAATAAAGCATAAAGAAATAAAAGTCATTGAGCATTTGTCTCCGTCCTTACTTTATCAATGGAATTCTTCCTTAGCTAATGGTTACACTTTAGAAAATGATGCTTACGTTTCTCCAAACAGCTCAAAGATAGAAAAAGTAAAATGGACTTTAGATACTTTCAAGTTACTGGCTAAAGAAGGAAGAGTAGA
>JAAOZO010000036.1 GCA_011605715.1 Nitrososphaerota archaeon
GGCTTTACGTAAAAAATTATAGGGTTAGAACCAGAAAAACCAAACTCAAAACTTTTGAAGTGCTTTGCTACAAAAATTTCTGTTTCTAGGTGAGAGGAAACTTTGGGAATTGCAATTCTTGATTCTTCTCCAGCAAATACAAGATACGGGAAAATCATGTCTGCAGCATGTTCATCAATTGGCGCTTTCTTACTTATGCACGAAATTATTTTGTCTGCTGCTTCCTTTCCAACTTCTTCAGCACGTTTCCCTCTTTCTCCAATCGAATCGCCTCCAACTAGAGTATCTTCGTTTGTAAGCCAAAGTGTAATCGAACTTCCCTTGCCTAAGGGCTTTGCGCTCACTGTTGTTTCAATTTTTGAGACTCTGATTCCATAGTTTTCTAGAGTTCTTCTTGCAGAGTCTGCCTGCCTTTTCGCAACATCCTCTGGTAGATGGCTACATCTACTTATTCCTTCAACTTCTAAGTTCTCTGGCATGTGAACAATAGTTAGTCCATTTGGTCTGCTACAAGGGTATATTTCATACTTTACAACTCCCCCTCCTTCTGGATAGTAGCCGCTTCTTTCTAGTTCTAGAAAAGCACGAATACCCATCTTTTGTAACCCCTTAACAAAAACTTTATTAAAATAATCAAATGTTGGGCTCCACTTTACTTCTGTACCTCCTGTAATCTTTCCGTAGATCTTTGATTTTGTAACTAAGGCAAGTGGGATAATCGTCTGTAGTACTAATGTTATGCTTCCTGCTGTTCCTACATTAAAGTTAAATTCTCCACCTTCAACTTTTCCTGGAATAAACTCTATTGTAGATGAACCCACGCTAGCTCCAGAAATTTTTGCGTTTGCAATCGCAGAAACTGCTTGTATTGCTGCTAAGTGCTGAGGCCTTATTCCAGGGTTATCTCGTTTTGATCTTATCTTTTCTATTCTTACTGGTATCCCAAGTATTGCCGAAAGAGCGAGTGTAATTCTAAGGATCTGCCCTCCTCCTTCACCATAAGAGCCGTCGACAGTAATCATTTTCGTTGCCTTATTTTAGGTTCATTAAGTAAAAAGAATTTTTTTAAATGTAAGCTAAGAGTATAAGTGATGAAAGTAATGTCTTGGGCGCTTTATGTTGGGAGATTTCAGCCTTTTCATAAAGGGCACCTCTATGCCGTTAAAAGAATACTTGAAGAAGAAGAAAAACTCATAATACTAATAGGAAGCTCTTTAAGTAGTCATGAAATAAGAAATCCATTTACTCTTGGAGAAAGAATTCAGATGATCCTCCTTGCACTGGATGATGAGAAAATAGACAGAAAAAGATATCTCATTTCAAGCGTTCCTGACACCTCTTTTCATCCTTCATGGGTTACTCATGTGAAAAAAAGTGTCCCTTATTTTTATGTGGTTTATACTAACGATGCTCTAACAAGGGTTTTGTTCCAAGAAGAGGGCTACGTCGTAAAACCAGTGCCCCTCTTGAATAGGGAAATCTATTCTGGAACGGAAATTAGAAGGAGAATAATAAATGGAGAAGAGTGGTCTGAACTAGTGCCTAGGAGCGTTTACGAATTTATAATTTCTATTGGAGGCGATGCAAGGATAAGGGCATTAAATTCTAGCGACAGTGTTGCGCAGAAGGACTCTAATTTATAAAATAAATGGTGCTTGTCAAAGTTCAAACTTTTAAATACCCGCAAAAATACCAAAAAAGAGTCATGAACGAAGACGGTACGTTCCTCTTAGTTGACTATTTGGTAAAAGTAAAGGATACTGGAGAAACTGTCTATACAACTTCTGAAGAAGAGGCAAAAAAAGCCGGAATTTTTAACGAACGCGAAATTTACAAGCCCGAGCTAATAATAATTGGTTCTAATGAAGTAACAAAGGGGTTTGAAAAAGCTTTAAGAGAAAACGAAGTTGGGCAGGAGAAAGAAGTTGAAATACCCCCAGAAGAAGGTTATGGTCAAAGAGACTTAACTAAGGTCAAAGTGTTTTCGATTAAAAGGCTTGCTGAAAAAAACGTTAATGTAGAAGAAATAAAAGTTGGGTCCAGCGTCGAAGTTGACGGAAAGATTGGTATAGTACGCGCAATAACTTCTGGAAGAGTGACCATCGACTTTAACCCTCCACTAGCTGGAAAAACTTTAGTTTACAAATTTAAGATTTTAAAGAAAATAGAAGATGATAAAGAAAAAATAGTTTCTCTTCTAGGCAGATGGTTCCCCAGAATAGATGAAAGTAAGTTTGAGGTAAACTTGTCTGATAGCGAAGTTACTATAAAGATTCCTCCGGAAATATTCTACGTAGAAGGTTTGCAGTTAATAAAGAGAACTCTTTTCTCCTCCGTAGTAAAGTATGTTCCTAAAGTAGAAAGAGTAGTTTTTATAGAAGCATACGAAAAAGAAAAACCAAAAGAAGAAAAGAAAGAAGAGAAGTCTGAAGGGACTAAACAAGCTGAGCCTCAATAAGCGCAAGAACTTTTTCTGAATCTTTTGGGCATGGAAATTTCTTTATAATTTCAAGAATTTTTATTTTTTGTGGGTTTGATGTTAGTTCTAGAGGCACACAAAGGTCTTCATACGGGCAACCACGGAAATTACAAATGTTTAAACTCACTTCTACAATTGCACCCACTTTTGCAAGCCTACTTTCAACTGCTATCTTGAAGTTTGGTCTTTTTATTTTAAAAAGTTTAACCTCTTTTTCCCTCAGCTCACAGTAGTACTTCATATCCCTTTGCTCTACAACGACAAATTTCTGAGTAGGTGTTAACGACTTATGACAAATCTGTCTGAAGTTGCACCTCTTACATTCCTCTGATTCTCCTAAGTAAATCCAGGTTTCTCCTATTGTTGCCGCATCTGAATCAAGTAATGTGAACAGCTCCTCTTCGTTCAAGATTTTATCACTTTTGTTACTTTAGCCAAGTTGGCTGCAGCTTCTATTGTTAAACCTTTCTCTCCCAGTATAGTATACCTTTCTGGTCTAATTTTTGCGGCCAATGAAAGTGCTTTTACTAGTTGTTCTTCATTAACACCAATTTCTTTAGCTGTTGTTGCTGCCTTTGCTCTTTCTAAGTTTTCTTTTATTTCCATCCAATCCATGTCGTGTAAGTAGGACATCATTATCGTTCCAACTCCAACTTCTAGTCCATGCGTCGAAGGAAAATTGGCAACGTAATCAAGAGCATGAGCAAAGAGATGCTCGGAGCCGCTACAGGGCCTACTTGAGCCTGCTATGCTTATTACTATGCCACAAGAAATTAAAGCTTCTACTAGGGCTCGAACTCCCTCTTTTGATTTTGCGCCTATCTCTTCAGACTTCTTTAGTATGCCATCTGCACAACCTTTTGCCTGTTGAGCAGCATACTCTCCGTAGTACTCTCCTGTTAGTAGGTGTGCAAGCCTCCAATCCTTTACAGCAGTAAGTTTTCCTATTACGTCTCCAAAGCCACTTGAAATATAGACCTGCGGTGCCTTAGAGAGAATTTCTGTGTCTGCAAAGACCGCCAATGGTGTCTTAGAGAACCTAGAGTACCACTTATCTTCAGCAGGAAGTGAAACAAGTGGGCTTGCTATTCCATCATGAGAAGGTACAGTAGGAATGGAGATAAAGTTCTTTGATTTCTGTTCAGCAATTAACTTTGATACGTCTATGACTTTACCTCCTCCCAAACCTACAATGGCATCAGCTTCTTTTAAGAATTCATGCGAAGAAAAATTTTCAACTGTTTCTTTGTGAGTCTTAAAAACATCAACTAGAAACTTAAATTTTATACCTTCAGAACTTAAAGAAGAAGCCAACTTATCTTTAAATAAAGAGTGTGGCGTCTTGCTTGTTATTATTAGTACGCTTCTTACCCCCATTCTTTTAAGCTCTTCTCCAACACTTGAGATTACGTCCTCTCCAGCTAGAATGAGTTTTGGAAGTTCTATTTTGTGCTTCACTCTTATCTCTTCTGCTCTCATTTTCCGTATATAAAGTAAAAAGAAAAATTTATTTGTTTCATCCTTTGCCTTAAGGATGCAGGTTAGGTGTTGGAAGTTGTATTTGAAAAAATATAATCCAGTTTCAGACAACTCAATTTTTAAAGAAATGCAAAACACTGGGAAATGGGGAACTACAACAGTTGGACTAGTATATGACAAAGGTGTTGTTTTTTCAACAGATACTAGAGTCATAGCAGGAAGTACCTTTGTAGCCCACAAAAAGGGGAAGAAAGTTCTTCAGATTAGCGACCACTCTGCTATTACTATAGCCGGAAGTGTAGCGTTTGCACAAAACTTAGTTGACATACTGCGAATCGAAGCTAGGGCGTTTCAGTTAGAACGAGGATACGAAATAACAATAAAGGCATTAGCTAACATTGCTTCGATCGCTCTTTGGAGGTCACCACCAGCAATTCAAGCTATAATAGGAGGTTACGATATGTTTGGTCCAAGCTTATTTCAGATAGATCCCTATGGTGGCGTAACTCAAGAAAGCTTTGTTTCTACAGGGTCAGGATCTCCAGTTGCCCTTGGCGTCTTAGAGTCAAGGCTGAAAAAAGAGACGGCAAACGAAAAGGAAGCTATTGAGGTTGCAGTAGAAGCTATACTAACGGCTATGAGCAGAGATACCGCAACTGGGAATGATTTTGACGTTGCTATAATAAACGAGAAAGGCTATCATGAACTAAAAGAGAATGAAAAGAACGAAGTTTTAAAGGCGGTAAAGCGTGTAAGTTGACTTCTTCGCTCGATCAAATAAGAAAGGAAGTTGTTGAGAAAATATGGTCTGAATTTGGCCAAGTTAAAATAAAGATAGAAGGTCCAACAATAGTAATCTTTACAGATAATCCTGAGTTAGTTATAAAGAACACAAAGTATGCTGCAGACTTAGCGAAAACAATAAAAAGAAGAGTCACTATTAGGTTAGATCCTTCTTTAAGGAAAGAAGAAGATGTAGCAAAAGAAAAAATTCTAGAGATAATACCAAGAGAGGCTGAAGTAGAAAGAATAATATTTGACCACAACTCTGGAGAAGCCATAGTTATAGCTAGAAAAATTCATTTTATACAAGCTAGCTATGAACAACTTGCCCTTGAAGTAATTAAAAATACTGGGTGGAAGCTAGTTGTAGAAAAGAAAACAATTCCTGATACAAAATCATTTTTGCAAGTGTTAAACGTTCTTACCTTGCCTTCTGAAGATAGAAAAAATTTCTTAATGAAAACTGGTGACCGAATTTTCAGACCACGTTTAGTTAATTTGAATACTGCGTTTATCTCCTTCCTAGGAGGTGTTGAACAAGTAGGGCGCTCTTCTTTGCTACTTTCGACAGAAGAAAGCAAAATACTTATAGACGCTGGCATAAACCCTGGAAGCTCCCTTAGGAGTACCTTCTTTCCAAGGTTTGATTATGAAATAAAAGACATTAACGAGCTAGAAGCCGTTATAATAACACATGCTCACCTTGACCATGTTGGTGCATTACCTTTTTTGATAAAGTATGGCTATAAGGGACCAATCTACATGACAGAACCAACCCTTTATCTAAGTGCTTTGCTTTTAGAAGATCTGTACAACGTAGACTTAAAGTCTGGAAGGACTCCCTTCTTTGAACTAAGAGATATAAAGGAGATAGTTGAGCAAACAATAATCCTAAAGTATGGACAAACGACAGATATTGCGCCAAACGTTAGAGTAACACTTCACAATTCTGGACACATTCTTGGGTCTGCGATGGTTCACCTAAGCATAGGAGAAAACGAAGGCAACGTACTTTACACAAGCGACTTTAAGTTGGGTAAAAGTTTACTTTTGAATTCAGCAGTTTATAAGAAACAAAAACTTAATGCTCTTATAATGGAGTGCACGTATGGAGGAGAAAACGATTTAATGCCTCCAAGAAGTGAGGTGGAAAATACACTAATACGAATAGTAAACGAAACGCTAAAAGCTGGAGGAAAGGTTCTCATTCCAACGTTGGCAGTTGGGCGTGCTCAAGAAGTAATATTAATCTTGCTAAAAGCAATTGAAAACAAAATGATAGAAGAAGTGCCTATTTTCATCGATGGGATGATAATGGAAGTTACGAAGATACATTCAGCATTTCCTAGGTATCTTTCATCTGAGCTAAGTTCTTTGATGGTAGAAGAAGACGAGAATCCTTTCGATTCTCATTACTTGGTTCCGGTAAAGAACCAAGATAGTCGAGAAGAGATTCTTTCTCAGGGAAAATCTATAATACTCTCTACATCAGGGATGCTTGAAGGAGGCCCAGTTCTAGAATACTTTAAGCGAATAGCTCCAGATCCTAACTCTTCTATTGTTTTCGTTAACTACCAAATAGAAGGGACTTTAGGCCAAAGAGTCTTGTCTGGACTTAAGGAGGTTCAGATGGCAGATGAAGATGGAAGACCAACCTTAGTTAGTGTAAATAGCAAAGTTTATAGAATAGATGGCCTTAGTGGGCATTCTGATAGAACTCAACTTTTAACGTTCTTAAGGAGGATGCTAACTGGCCAAGAAATGATTTACTTGGTGCATGGTGAAATTTCAAAGCTTAGAAGTATGCACAATTACTTAAACAGGTTTGCTGCAGGAAGAGTTGTTGTACCAAAATTGGGTGATCGACACAGAGTATGCTAAAAATTACTTTTGACTAAAGCAAAACATTTATATTCCTTCAAAAAGCTGGAAACACTGAGGCATACAATGTTTGCTGATCATGCACTACAAGCACTAGAGCGCTCTCTCGGCAAGAAAGTGATGCTCAGACTCAAAGAGGGTGGTGGAATAAGAGGAACATTACTTGGCTTTGATGCACACATGAACCTACTGCTCGACGAAGCAGAAGAAGTATTCAAAGAGAATGGAAGGAAGCTTGGTCTCATAATAGTTAGGGGCGATAACATAATCTTAGTTTCTCCCTCTGAATAGGTGAAACAAATATGGGAAAAAGCACCTCTGGCACTACTGCTTTCGGCAGAATGAATAAAAAGAAAACTCATACCATTTGTCCTAGATGTGGAAGGAATGCTTTCAACGTTAGAAAAGGTTACTGTGCAGCTTGTGGCTTTGGAAGAAGTGCTAAGATAAGAAAATATTCATGGGCAAAGAAGCCATTAAATAGGTCTAAGAGGATTGTCTGAAAGAGAAAAAGTTCTGACTTTTTTAAGTCGCAGGGTAGATAGAGCTCTAAAGGAATTAAAGAAGAAAGAAGATGAAAAAAGAAAAGTAACTCAATTAGGAGATGAAATAATTAAAGCTTCAAGAGAAGTTGTTTCTTCTGTTCATAGAAAGGACCTAAAGTTTGCTAATAAGGAAATCGTGAAGCTAAAGGCTATGACAAAAGTATTTCATCAATTAACCTGTAACAGCAAATTAACTGACTGGGGTTATGCTGTTCAAGTTTATCAAGAGTTTTTCGAAGCATTGGCTCTGTTTTCAATAATTACTGGAGATTCAAAAAGCATAGTAAAGGAAATAAATCTAATTCCAAGTTTATCTCTCTTACTCGGTCTCTCTGACTTAATAGGTGAACTTAGAAGGGAAATTATATCCAACTTAATGGAGCAAAAGATAGAAGAAGCAAAAGATTTGTTGGATGCAATGCAAGAGATATACAATAACTTACAGAAAACTCCTTTACCTGAGTCTGTAGCCCCTGGTTTGAGGAGAAAGATTGACGTAAATCGAACTACTATAGAGGCCTCAATCTCAGACCTTTACCAAGAAATTAGAAGTTTAAGGCTTCAAAAGAAGCTAGATGAATTTTATAAAACTAGCGAAAAAAGTTAGAGCTTTTTCAGAGTATCTTTCCTAAAAATTAGGAATAAATTTAGATAAAAAACGTACACTACTTCCTCTCTATTTTTAGTTTTAGGAAATGTGCTGAGCAAGAGTAGCAAGGGTCGTATGCTCTGATTAGTTTTTCTATAAGTTCAACCATTTTTGACTCAGGTAAGTTTAAGTTTTCTGAAAGGAGTTGCTTTATATCAAGTTCCAGTGAGAATACGTTCATTGCTGTTGGTGTAACAATGTTTGCACTCTGAATTCTTCCTTCCTTATCGAGTGAATACCTATGGTATAGAATTCCTCTTGGTGCTTCAACTACTCCTACTCCCGAAGCTTCTTTTGGTAGAAGTTGCAAAGGCACCTCTTCTTTTATACCTGTTGACAGAAGTTGTTCGGTAATTTCCTTAGCCTTGTAGAAGAAGTCAACTAATTCAATAGCTTGAGCTAAATTGTTGTCGTATCTGTTGGTCAGCGTGCTTGAAATCGAGAGTGATTTAAGTAAGCTTTTTGTGGGAGAGGCTAGATTTTCTTCTCCATGAACGTTGAATCGTGCGAGAGCTCCAACCATGGGTGCTTTTGAATCAATCGTTCCAAACTTAGCGTAAGAGTAGTCTCTTGCCTGTTCTACATACTTTTTCTCAAATTCTTCTTTGCTGAAGTAAGTTCCATCGGATGTCTTAATGCCATCTCCTAGTATTAAAGGATAATTTTCTTTTTTGCTGTCTATTGCCGCAAAAGGCGTTTCTCTGAATAGCTTTGGAGGCTCTAAAGATGCAAAGAGCTCTAACGTTTTTTTAGCGTCTTCTAATCCTTCTTTTAGCAATGAATTTATTTTCTCTAGATCTTCTTTGCTTGGTAACCTCGAAAATCCTCCTGGAATAATTGAAATACTCATAGTTGCTCTTCCTCCTATTATCCTGGAAATTTCATTACCAACTTTTTTTAGTCGCATTCCTCTTTTAACTTCTTCAGGATACTTTGAAGCCATCTGAATAGCGTCTGGAAATCCAAGGTAGTCTGGTAGGGACAACAAGTATAAGTGCAAAGCATGACTGTAAATATGTTGTCCATACATCACAAGCTTTCTTAGTAACTTTGTTTGTTCGCTTACTTGCATGCCAAGAGCATTCTCTGTCGTCTCAACTGAAGCCAAAGTATGTGAAAAATCACAAATACCGCATATCCTTGAAACTATCGTATGTGCATCTTTGATCTTTCTACCTTTTAACATTGCTTCAAAAAATCTAGGTGTCTCAATAACTTGCATTCTAACTTCTTCTACTTCTTTGTCCGATACCCTTACGTATACATTTGCGTGACCTTCAACCCTGGTTATATATTCTAATTTAATTGTTCTTTCCTCGCTTGTCATTTGCTTTCACCTTTAACTAAAACCCATCCTAGTCCAGTAAACAAAACACCTCCATGTATAAACCTATCTCTTAGTACTTTTTCTGCATCTGCTACGTTTGGATTAAACAATGGTCCTCTGCATCCAAAGCAAGGTACACCTGCAGCAGGACACGGTGCTCCACAACCACCTATTGTATAAGGTCCTAAGCAAAACATTCCTTTTTTAGTAACGCACTCAATACCATTCTTCTTGCAATCTTCACACACTGGTGCTAGTTTTAACTTTGGAACTTTATCTTCTAAAAGAGCCTTAAGTACAAACGCAAATTCCTCTAGGTTTATTGGGCAACCTGGTATCAAAACATCAACTTTCACGTACTCACTTAGTGGCTTTGCCTCAAAGGATTCAAAATCTCTAGAATAAACTTCTTTAGGAAAGTTAACATTGGTAAAGTAGTTCTTTAAAGCGTTTACTCCCCCTATCGTTGCGCACGAACCTAAAGCAACCAAGTACTTCGAATTAGATCTTATCCATTTCAAGTGTTCAACTTCTTCGCTTGAAGTAACTGCTCCATCAACGAATGAAATGAAAAATGGTCCATCTTCCTTCTTACTTGAAGCTAACCTAAAGTTTGCAAAATCAACTTCTTTTGCTACTTCAAGTAGCTTTTCTCCAAGCTGTAGCACTACAAATTCGCAACCTTGACAGTCAGTTAAGCTGAACAATGCAACTCTTTTCTTCTCCATTTCTATCACCTCTCTCTTACTGTTTCAACTAACTTCTGGTAAGCGGCTCTAATCTCAGGAGATCTCCAAGGATCTTTTAATTTTAGTTTATCGTATGCATCGTAGATTGCTTTCAACCTAATTAGTCTCTTTTCTTCATTCGTGGGTATGGGCATTCCTCCACCACCTATACATCCACCAGGGCATGCTCTTGCCTCAATGTAATCGATCTTTTCTCCAGACTTCACTTCTTCTAGAACTTTTCTCAGTTCTCCAAGCGTGTTCACTGCAACAAAATTAAATTCTCGATTATCTAACTTAAGAGAAATTCTCTTTACTTTATTTGTAGGGTCTCTGAGATTAGCTAAAGTGTCTTCCTCTAGTTTGTGGCCCGTTATACTAGAAAGTGTTCTAATTACCAGTTCTGTTCTTCCTCCACTCACGTAGTCTAATATCTCAGGAGAAGGATCTTTAAAATCAACAACTTCTACCGAGTCAGGAGTTCCGCCTTTCTTCTTGATAAGTCTTGCCATTTCTCTAACTGAAAGAACATAGTCCACATCAATACTCTTTGACTTGATTTCTTTCTTCTTAGCTATACATTGAGAAAGCATTACAATGTTTTCTTCCTCTTCAACTTTCATAAGTAATTGAAGTTGAGAAGGAACTTTAATTATGTTTTCTTTAAACTCTGGGAAGAACTTTTCTATAAATTCAGATGCAGCAGGACATGCTGGAGATATAATTGGTCTTACCGAACTATTTCCAAGTCTTCTTAAAACTTCCTGAGCTTCAGCAACTATAGATAATCCAGTAAAGAAAGAACCACTCATAATTTTTTTAAATCCTAAGTTTTTGATCTCTTCTTCTGAGATTTCTTTAAAGCTTCCTGGTGCATACCAAAATTCTTCTGGAAGTGCTAACCTTGCAACATCATCTACCACTAATTCGTAGTCTGTTCCTGAAGATATTTTGCTAATAACTTCATCTTCTTCTACTTTTTCCGTTAAAGCACCAACTGGGCAGTTAAGTGTACAAAGTCCACAAGAAACACAGGAGGAATTCCCTAATCCTTCGTTAAAAGGTGTTGTAACAACGGTATCATAACCTCTAAAGGCATAATCTAAAGCATAAACTGTTTGGATTTCAGCGCAAGTTCTTATGCACCTTGAGCAAAGAACGCACCTGTTGTAGTTCAATGTTATTGCAGGACTTGAAGTGTCAGGCTCTAAGTTTCTTGTATGATGTTGTGTAATTAGTCTATCTAAGTTGAACCTATAAGCTAAAATTTGTAGTTCACAATTCCCATTCCTTGGACAATTCTGGCAATCAAAATCATGTTCACTTGCAATGAATTCAAGATTTTGTTCGATTGAATTCAAAACTCTATCTGTATTAGTTCTAACAACCATTCCCTCAGCGACTGGAGTTGCACAGGAAGGAACTAAAGCTCTTGCTCCTTTTACTTCTACTAAACATAGTCTGCAGACTGCTACATTGGTTAGTGGCTCAAGGCTGCATAGAGTAGGAATGTCTATTCCAGCTTTTCTCGCAGCCTGAAGTATTGTGAACCCTTCTGGGACCTCAACTTCTTTTTCGTTAATAGTTAACTTTACCATTTCGTGCTCTTGACTTTGTAATAAGAAGATATAAACAAATCTCCAGCTTTCTATTTTTGGAAAAATATTACTTTCACATACCAGTATAAGTTTTCGTTACAAAGAATGGTACAGGACTCTAAATCTCAAAGCTCTTTCGGTTTAAGCTTTGCTGACCTTAGGCAGACTTATTTAGCTTTAGTTTTTGCAGGTTCAAATTTATTAAAAAGCTTCCTAATCCTCATTAGGTCATAAATCTATATCGTTTAAAACCTTCTTCCTTAGCATCGCTCTAAGAGTTACCTATGAAGTCTAAGGCGGAGTAAAATCTGGAAGCTCGTGGCTTGAGTTAGGAGAAGCGTCGCTTCAATCGGAAAAGAAAAGTTACAGTTAAAACAAAAAACTTATATAATTGCTCGACTCTTCTAGAGTAAGTAAAAGATGGAGAAAAAGATCGTCGGCCTAGGGCCGACGGGAGGGGTAGGTAAAGCTACCCTTGGAAGGCGAAGAAGACTCTAATTTTAACACGCCATTATTTAGAGTGCCTACGTCTTCGTTCGTAAGAAACGGCTTTAGTTTGTATGTTAAGTTCGAAGGCTCAAATCCAACTGGAACTCAAAAAGATAGAATCGCTAGGCTTCATGCAAGTAATGCTAAGAAACAAGGCTATTATGGGATAACTGTAGGTACTTGTGGAAACTATGGTGCTTCAATAGCATACTATGCCAAGCTTTATGGGCTTAAAGCAAAAATTTTTGTTCCTTCTGACTTTCA
>JAAOZO010000139.1 GCA_011605715.1 Nitrososphaerota archaeon
AGCGCTTGCTCCACTTTTTTATGAGGTTCTTTGCTTATCTCTTCTAACTTATTTTTCATAATTTCTAAGAATCTTTTCTCACTTCTGTTGAGTTTAAGTTTTTCTTCCCTCATCATTAACTCTACGAGTTTAACTCCTGCAAAGATTGTTCTTAGTAACGTGTCCTCTTCACTAACTATTGTTTTTCCAATTTCTAAGGCAATATCTGGCGAAAGAACGTAAGCTTGCGGGTCCGAGTACTTATCAGACTCTATTAGGATTTCTTTTAAGCAATCTTGGTTTCCACTTTCTATTGCTTTGTTCATTAGCTTAGTGTCGTAATAAAGAATCTCTAAAAAAACTTCTGGTCCATAGCCTCCAAAAAGTCTTACATTTTCAACTTGCTCGTTTGACCACAGGTCACAGGTTGCTGCAGCTATGTTGCCAACAAGACTTGAATGTGCAACTGCTGAACTCTTTCCTTCCATCGACATTGGGTAGCCTGTAATGGCTTTAATTATTACGTTCTCATAGGCACAATCCTTACCAGGACCTACTGCTCCCTCTTCGTAGGCAACTAAGCTTCTACTCGCAGACATACTTCTAACAACTGCTGCAAGAGTGTGCGGTATATTATTACTTTTTATACCACCTGCCAGTCTCATTGCAGTGTTTCCAAAAGCACATGCACTATCTCCTCCTGCTATTACATTGTTGCGCTTCGCTATCTTAACGATTTCTTTCCACAATCTTTTCATGTCGAGTGCTGATAACAATCCAAGAGAAGTTACAATTCCTAGAATATCCTGCCTTATTATAGCGTAGTTAAAAAGTTCCTTTCCTCCTTCAGATTCAATTGACAAAACATCCGCTCCATTTTTTGAAACCTCCTCAAAGGTTTCTAACATTTTACTGAAACTTTCTTCATCATGCTTTACTTTTCTAAAGTCTCTCATGTCTGCAACGGTTACTCTAAGTCCTAAGTTTATATTGTATTCTTTTGCGTAACTCTCCATAATCTCTTTCTGTATTCTAACTATTTCTCCTGCTAGTTTTGGATCTCCCGTTTCAACGTAAGTTAATTCTGTTTCCAGTTGTAGGTCTCTTACTCCAAGGTCAACAGCTCTGTTCAGTATTTCTTTTGTTATGTTTGTATATTCCTCCTTAAGGCTTTCCTTTATTCTTGGAAAATACTTTATTTCGGGAACAACCTTACCCCTTCCAATTTCTAAGTTGATACCATACTTAAGTGGAAACTTAGAAAAACCATACTTTATTTCTTCTAAGCTTAAGTTTGTTCTACTGAACTTCATGACTTATTCCTTCTAATTTTTTGCTTTATTCTTCTCTTCCATCCAAGCTTTGCATATTCTTACTCCCTGTACTGCATCCGCACCATAGCCATCTGCTCCTATACTCTTAGCAAACTCCTCAGTAACTGGTGCTCCTCCTACGATAACTTTTACTTTACTTCTAAGCCCAGCTTCCTTCAATGCTTCTATTACGTTCTTCATCTCCACCATCGTTACTGTTAGTAAAGCTGACATTGCTACTATGTCAGGGTTTTCTTTCTTTACAGCTTCTACAAACTTCTCCGGTGGCACGTCTGCTCCTAGGTCTACAACTTCAAACCCTGCAGCTTCAAGCATTATTGCAACTATGTTCTTCCCTATGTCATGTAGGTCTCCTCTCACAGTTCCTATAACAACTTTACCCAACTTCTTAACTTCAGTTCCTTTTAAGTGCGGCTCAAGTATCTTAGTTATTTCTTTTCCTATTTCACCAGCAACTATAAGTTCAGACAAGAAATACTCTGAAGCTTCAAACTTCTTCCCCACTATGTCCATACCTTCAGCTATGCTCTTTGAAATTATTTCTTGGGGCTTTACTCCAGATTCTAAAGCTTTTAAAGTGTACTCTCTTGACTTATCAAAATCTAAGTTAACTATGCTATCTCTAATTGCATCTAGGAGGTTTTCTTTGCTCATTTTTTGTTCTCTTCATATTAATACAATGAATATTTAAGCCTTTAACGAATAAACCTTTAAAAGTAACTCTAAAAGGAAGCAAACTAATGTCTCTAACTACAACTGTAATTGGAAGTCTTCCACGACTTCACGAAGACCTAAAAAAGTCCATTAAGTTAGCTATTGACTTACAAGTTAGCATAGGAATAAGTATAATATCCGATGGAGAACAAAGAACGGACATGCTTTCATACATGTCAAATTCTATGCATGGAATAAATAAAGTAAATGAAAAAGTCTTCATAACGGGTAAGATTAGACCAATAGAAGAAATTACTAATTCTTTTAAAGTAGCTGACTTTCTTGAAGCAAAAAGTTATATTAAAGAAAGAGGATATGAAAACAAGTTAAAAGTTGGTATAACTGGACCAATAACTTTCGGATTTTCAGCTGCAATAAACAAATTAGGACCATACAAAAACTTAAGAGACAAAGAATTGTACAAAGATGTTGCAACTGTTGTAAATAAAATCGCAAAACAAATTCAACACTACGATGGCTTAGTTCAAATCGATGAACCGGGAGTTAGTGCCGGGTTTTTAGATCCAAATCTATCAGAAGAGCCTTTAAACATTGCAACAGAAGACTTGGATCCTAAGCTAACGAGCATACATGTCTGCGGGAAACTAAACCCAAACATACTAAAAACTTTAGGTAAAATAAAAAATTTAAGCATTCTTAGCTTAGAATTTGCTGGTTCTTCAGACAACGTAGATATGCTATCAAAGAGCCTATTAAGTATAAGCTCAAAGAAGGTGGGCGTGGGGTGCATGAAAGTTAATGTTTTATCTCAAGAAGATCTAACTCCAATTGAAAAGTCTGTGGAAATAGTTAGAAACATTTCTTCCATAGTTGGGTCAAATAAAATAGCTTACATACATCCTGATTGTGGTTTAAGAAAAACAAGTATTGAATTGGCTACCGTTATACTTAAGAACTTAAAAGAAGTTTCAGGTAAAGTTAAGTTATGAATTAGAAAAGTTTTTATCTCTGTTTAAATTATAGTCGTCGAGCAAGCATGTCCAAGGTAAAAATGGCAATAATTGGTGCTGGAGGTATAGCTGGTTCTCATGTTTCTGGTTTAAAGCTACTTAAAGAGGCTAATCTTGATGTGATTGATGTGGTTGCAGTAGCAGACATAGTAGAAGAGAATGCCAAGAGAAGAGCAAGCGAGATATCTTCGTTCCAAGGATTTAAGCCAAAAATTTATACCGATTTTAAGAAGATGCTTTTAGAGGAAAGTGATCTAGATGCTGTAGACATTTGTGTAGACCATAGGTCGCATCATTCTGTTGCAGTGGAAGCGCTAAACACTGGAAAGCATGTGATAGTTGAAAAACCTTTAGGTATTACAATTAAGGCTGCGAAACAAATAATAGAAGCATCAGTAAAAAATGGTAAAATTCTCGCTACTGCAGAAAACTACAGAAGGAGTGTAGAAGACAGAGTAATAAAATGGGTTGTTGAAAAAGGTATGATAGGAACTCCAAGGATGCTATACTGGCTTCAGACAAGCTTTAGTTTATCTGCATGGGGTTGGAGAAATGATAAAATGAAAGCTGGAGGTGGCTGGATATTCGACGGTGGTGTGCACTTTGCTGACTTGTTTTTATACATACTTGGCGAAGTTGAAGAAGTTTATGCTGTGACGAAGACTCTTGAGCCAACTAGGTATGATGATTGGCCTGAAATGAACAAAAAGGTCAAGTTCACAGTTGAAGACTTAAGTTTTGCTTTGCTGAAGTTTAGAAATGGTGTTACTGGTGCATGGATCTGGTCTAGTGTTTCTCCAGGAGAGAACTTTAACCATAGAGTGATCAGTGGAACCTCTGGCTCAATTAGCTGGGAAAACGGCCTAACAAAGTTGGGTGAAGGAAACATAGGGAAGTATACATTGTCTCTATATGAGTTAGCTCAAATTATGAAAAAAGAAATAGGCTCTGAAAAAGTAAATGAAATGTTTCCGAATGGAGTAGGTACAAGAAGCTTGTTTGATTTTGATGGCACTATAGCAATAGAACTGTATGATTTTGCTCGTTCGATAATTGAACATAAAAAACCTGAGGTTGATGGTGAGCTTGGACTAAAGGCTGAAGCTATACCTCTTGCTATATTCGAATCTTCAGCTGTTGGAGAGCCGGTAAAAGTAGAAGACGTTATGAGTGACAGTATAGAATTTTATCAAAAAGAAATAAATGATTCACTAGGTCTCTAAAGTTATTGTTCAACGCATAAAGTGTTTCTCGACTATTAGTAACAAATTTTGTTCAATAGTATCCTTTTCTTTAAAAAGAGAAGTTCTGGAAATGTTTAAGAAACGATTTTCTTAGTAGGACTGCCCCTTATCTTCGTAAACATGGTCTTTAGGATGTATTTTGCTCCTGAAAGTGTTTTTGGTCTGGTATTATCTTATGTTCTATGACTTCGTCCATGCTTCCTGTTCTATATCCCTCCAAATCCAAAGTTACATAAGTATAGCCTAAACTTTTAAACTTCTGTGTGATTCTATCGAGTAATTCTTCGTTGAAAAAGAGTTTTCTTTCGTGAGGAAGAACTTCTATTCTTGCAATACTTCCATGATCTCTAACCCTAAGCTGAGTAACGTTGAGGTTTTCTCTTATATAATTTTCTGCTTGGACTACTCTTTTAATCTTATCATGTGTTATTTCCTGTCCATATGGAAACCTTGATGCTATACATGCCATAGATGGTTTCTCCGAGTTTGGCAGCTTCAGGTATCTGGCAATTTCCCTAACTTCATTTTTCGTAATCCCAACTTCGGCTAAGGGGCTTCTTATTCCTTCTTCAACTAATGCTAAAAAGCCAGGTCGATGCATCTTTAGATCGTCAGCATTTGTGCCATCAGCAATAACTTTTAGGTTAAGGTCGTTCGCAACTTTCTTAAGAGTAATCATTAATTCTTTTTTACAAAAGTAGCACCTGTTTGGTGGATTCTTAACTAAGTTTTGATTCTTAAGTTCATCAACTTTTATGATAATATGTCTTAGATTCTGGTTTTTTGCAATTCTTTCTGCTTCTTCTAGTTCGCCAGGTGGTAGCAGGGGCGAATCAGCTGTAACTGCTACAACTTTATCGCCAATAGCATACTTTGCAACAACAGCTACTACAGAACTATCTACACCTCCTGAAAATGCAACTAAAACACTTTCTGCTTCTCTAAACCATTCTATTAATTTCTGAAGTTTCTCCTGAGTTTTTTGAGAAAGGGTCATTTTAGTACTTTTCTTTATGACAGGGTTATAAATCTTTCGTGACTCAAACTAAAGTAACATTGCTTAAAATATATTTTACGTATTAAAGCTATGAAGCATCTTTTACGAGTCATTAATTTTCCACAGACGCTATCTTTCAATTATTTTATTATCGTTTATCATTAAATAAGAAACTAACAGCGCTCGAAAGTACTTTTTATATTTCTTAAAACAAAAAGAGTTAAAACGATATAGATGTTACCCATTGGAGCTCGGCTATGACAATCGGGAAAACACTAAGTAAAGTTAAGGAAGTTATAAGTACCTGGGGGCATAATTCAAAAGTTCTTGCACTTACAGAAATATTCTGGAGTTTACCCATGAGCTGGGTTTACTTCTACAGACCTATATTTTTAAGAAACTTAGGTCTTACTAACGTAGAAATAGGTCTCATCTTCTCAACCCTTTCTTTTTACAACGTAGTTTTGCCATTTTTTGGAAGCATTCTAGCAAGTAAGCTCGGAAAGAAGAGAGCGTTTATGTTGTGCGATTCGGTTGGATGGACTCTTGCATTGATAAATTGGATTATCTCAAAAAGTTTTATTCATGTGATGATTGCAATTTCATTTGAAGGCTTAATTTGGACGACAGCTTCAGTGTGGGAAACGCTTTTAGTTGAAGATACAAAACCAGAATTTAGAGCAAGTGTTTATAGTTTTGTTTCATTGATGTATACCATAGGAAGCCTAGCTACGCCTGTAGCTGGTATATTGATAGGTTTATTCGGAGTAGACTTTGGAAATAGGATACTTTTATCCATAGCTTTACTTTCTCTTATTATTATGTTTATTTTAAGGTGGACTCTCTTACACGAAGGTAAAGAACGTTTAAACAATGAAAGAGGAATGAAAGTTCATGCTAACCTTAAGGAATACGAAAAAGCTATCCAAATGATTCTTCATAGTAAGCCTCTACTTATAATTCTTATCACTTCCATACTTGGAAGTGTTTACTACATTGCAACTTCAGACTACCTTCCACTGTTCTTGGTTGATGAAAAAGGGTTAAATTTAACAGCGAGTTTAGCTTCAGTAATTCCACTGCTTAGCTCTTCAATAACTCTGCTCCTATTGCTTTTCTATGTTTCGAAACTTAGAAATAAGGAACAACACTTATTGGCCTTAACTATAGGTTATGCTTCTGGTTTTGTTTCTTATTTTCTACTAGTAACTTTCACTCGAAATTCTTTGTTTGTAGCTTTCTTGTTCAGCATTTTCAATGGACTTTATTCAAGTGTATCTTTTTCTGTATCTAGAACTTTTTTAAACAATGAGATAGACGAAATAGACTCGGATGCACGAATTAGTATACTGTCGATAGTTGCAATATCAACAAACATGGCTAACGTACTTACTCCTATGCTACTTGGCTTTCTTTACTCTCTTGATCCTCGATTCCCCTTCTTTCTCGTTGTAATTGCTATGCTCATAAACTTGTTTTTGGTGCAATCTATTAAAAAATAGGTCCCTAAGTTGGTAGCCTCTCCTCCTACTTAAGTTAAGAACTTCCAACTTTTTCTTCAGTTAGGCCTCATAGGTCGCTCTCCGACTCGTTTTGTTGAAGCTTAGTGAAGGTTCTAGCACTCAGCTATAGCTTTACGCTACCCTGCCTTGCTTACCAATTCGGAGCTCTCCAGTTCTTCATGGAGCTCATATCTAAGAGTTAAACTTGCTCTCTGTTTCTTAGCGTAGCTTCTATCATCAAAAGCATTCCAACTCAAAGTTGTGCTAGAATCTTTTTTATCTACTTGTCTCAAAACTTCATTTTTAGGTTCTTCTATTCAAAAGTTTGCAAAGGGCTATACTCATTTAGTTAAACTCCTTAAGTAGATGATCTAAGAAAGACATTTAAGCTAGTTCTTCCTAAATATTGGAAGGGGAAAAAAATGCTATGGGAAAAGATGACAAGTCCAGAAATAAAGGATGCTGCAAGTAAAGGCTTAATTGCTATATTGCCCGTTGGTTCTATTGAAATTCATGGTCCACATATGCCAGTCGGAACTGATTCAATAACAATATACAAAATATCTGAGCTTGCAGCTGAAAAGGAACCAGCAGTTGTTCTACCTCCTTTTTATTATGCTTACGTTCCTGAAAATAGACACTTTCCAGGTACGATTTCTCTAACAGCAAAAACTTTATTGTCCTTGTTAGAGGAAGTTTGTGACGAGATTTCAAGAAATGGATTTAAAAAAATTTTAATAGTTAATGGTCATGGAGGGAACAATGAGCTTATAAGAGTTTTCTTAAGGGATAGCTTAACTAAGAAGAAGAACTATTTTATATATGCACTTGTTAATCCGTGGCCTCCAAGTTTAGTTAGTATGATTGAAAAGCTAACTGAAGGACGCACGATTGGTCATGCTTGCGAAGTAGAGACAAGCATTGGGCTATACTTGTTTGAGGATCTAATAAAAATAAAAAATGTGGAGCGGGAAGCAAAGACTGGAAGTACAAACTTGCCAAAGGGAATCGAAACTCCTGTTGATTGGCAAGCCTATGCTCTTCAGCTCTATCTTGGTGATCCTAGGCTAGCTAGTAAAGAAAAAGGAAAACTCCTTGTTGACGAGTTAGTTACTTTTATCGCTGAAGCAATAAGAAAGATTAAAGAGGATGAGAACGTTCCAGGAATTCTTAGCAATTTTTACGAAAGAGCTTATAAGAGTATTTAGTTAAATCCAACAGATTTTTGAGGAAAATTAAAATAGTAAAACCTAAAGGTGCTAACTTTGCTTCGTTGATTTATATGAAAACTGTCTAAAGCACAACAACACTTATTATTTTTTAGTATTTAAGTCAATTTTTCGAAACTATTAGCTGAGGTAAGACCTTTTAATATTTTATGAAATAAATATACTGTATCCGAGCTATTAACTTATAATAAAGCAAACTTTATTTTATTAAAAGCATTAATCTAATGAATATCAACAAAAAATAAAACTTTTGACGAATAGACAAAGTTGTGCTTTCTCAAATTTTATAGACTTTCTCAGTTTTCAATTAAGTTTTTAAGCTAGTTTCTGATTTAAAGTTCCGAAAGGCTAAAAAGAGTACTTTAGTTTTTGGTGGTTCTTAGGAGAGGTGATAATCAATGATTAAGATATTACTTTTCAACGGTTCCCCTAGAAGTTACGGGCTAACGTATACGTTGCTTAACTTTGCTCTTAAAGGTGTTAGTAGTGTAGGTGCTGAATCAAAACTTTTCAACCTCTATGACCTGGAATTACGTCCGTGTTTAGGTTGCTTAAGCGACAACCAAAACAGTTGTAGGTATCCATGCGTCATTGATGACGACATGCAAAAGATCTACAATGAAATACTGTCATCAAATGGCATCATAGTTGCTACTCCAATTTATTGGTTTGCTCCAAGTGGTACTGTAAAGAACTTTATAGATAGACTTACAGTGTTTGAAAACATGATTTTTATAAGTGGAAGAAGCTTAGTTGAAGGTAAAGTGGCGGGGGTTATAGCAGTAGGTAACGATGGTGGAGCTGTACAAACAATCTCAGCAATTGTTTCAGCTCTTATTTCAATGGGCTTTACGGTTCCTCCATTTGGCTTTTGTTATCATACAAGAGATGAAGAGCCTAGTGAAAATACTTTACGTGATGCATTTAACGTAGGCAGAAACGTTGCACTACTTGCTAAAGTACTGGATAAAAATGAAAGCAGTTGGTATGATGTTAAGACTGTCGAAGAACTAAGTGCAATTAAAGAAGAAGTTAATATGTTGTGCAAGTTAAATAAAGAAGGTGCTTTACCAAAAAGAAAAGTTCTTATCAATAAACTTACTCCAAAAGATAATTTAGTTCTAGCCTCCATAGAAAAAAGTAAAGACGAAAATAAGTATAAATAAATCCTTACTTTTTATTTTAACAGAGATCTTTTACATAAATGGCTTCAACAATAAATCCTAGGCTTAACTCTAAAAATAATTGTCGATAAATCTTAGTACACTGCGCATTATATAAC
>JAAOZO010000151.1 GCA_011605715.1 Nitrososphaerota archaeon
AGAACTGTTACGGCTATACTACTATACTTAACTTAATAGAATTTCCCAAATCTATTAACCTTACAATAATTTTTCTTCGAAGTTTTTACTACAATTTAGCTTAAAAGATATCTAGGACTATTAAGAAAAGGTAATTCTATACCTGCTTGTCTACGTTTAGTGTTTCGTCCACAGTTTCCACCATTATGGCGAAAAGCATACCATGACTATAAATATTTTCTTCCAACACACTTTGCTCACTTATCTTTGTTAGCAGTTTATTCTTCGTGGTAGCTGAGACCTTAAAATAGTTCATTAGAGCTATGAAAAGAATATTCAAAAAATCCTTGAACTTTGCTTTTAGAAAATTGTTTTTTCTTTTAGCACTTTCCAGAGTTCTTCTTGAACAGGCTCTGTTATCCTTTCAATACCACTCTTTCTTACAACTTCAATGTTATTTTCTTTAGTGAACTCACCTATTATTGTAGCTCTTATTCCAACTTTTTCTATTGCTTTAACAACTTCTTCTGCGCCTTCCTTCTTTACAGCAATTAGTAAAGCTCCTGAACTAATCGTCTTCAATGGGTCTATTCCTAAAGCTTCACATATCTTCTTTGTTTCGTAGCTTATTGGAACCTTTGCTTCGTAGATTCTTGCTCCAACTTTTGAGGCATAGCAAAGCTCCTGCACTGCACCTAAGACTCCACTTTCAGTTGGGTCGTGCATCGCATCAACAAAACCAGTTGAACTTGCAATCAAAGCTTCTTTAACTACGCTTATCAACTTTATGTAGCTCTTGGCTTTCTTTACTATATCTTCTCCAACCTTTTCTTTTAGCTTGGCTTCAAGCTCATTTGCAAGTATTGAAGTACCTTCTATTGCAGCACTCTTCGTAAGTATTATTAGGTCTCCAGGTTTTGCTCCACTTGAAGTAACGTAGCTTTCTTTTCTTGCTTCTCCAAAGGCAGTTGAAACTACTATTGGCCTCTTTAGTCCTAAAGTAACTTCAGTATGCCCACCTACAACTGAAACCCCAACTTCTTTAGCTGTTTGGTCAATTTGAGAAACTATGCCCTCAAGCAACTCTTTTGTAGCATCTTCTGGAAGTAGAATTGCTAAAGACAACCATAACGGCAATGCTCCCCTTGTTGCTATGTCGTTCGTACTTACGTAGACGGCAAGTAAGCCTATGTTTTCAACAGCACCAGTTATTGGGTCAGTATGCACCACAAGGACTTTTTCCCCCATGTCAATGACTGCAGCATCTTCGCCAATCGAAGGCCCTAACAAAACTCTACTACTATATGCTCCAAGGTGTTTGTAAACAACTTCTTTAAGTATGCTTGGTGGAAGCTTTCCGGAGTTTAATTTCATTGCACTTTCTTTATTTTTGCTCAATATAACCTTTTAGGAAATCTTTAGAACCTTCCTTACAACTTTTGAAAGAGGCGTTGCTATTAGTATTCCAACTAAAACTTGACCTACGTTAAATGGAACTTCTGCAAGAGCTCCAATCCCAAAACCTAAGACAAAGTACTCGTAGAGGAAGTAACCAAGGATCATAAAGGGTCCTGCAATTCCAGCGGCAAGCACTAAGCTTCCAGTTTCTGAATCAACCTTTAGTCCAACGAAGGTCATAACAACTAAAACTACAACTGCTACTATGCTCCAGAACAACGAAGGTAAACTAACTAATATTTCACCTTGACCAAGCTGGGGCAAGCCAATTGTTATTGAAGCAGGTTCTCCTGAAGTTGCGTAGTAAGAAACTCCAACAAAGTAAACTAAAGCAGAAAGCACAACTCCAAGAGTTAAAATTAAAGGCTTCCAGGTGTTCTTTGGAATTTTCTTTAAGCTAATAACCAAGAACCCAGCAACAAAGCCTTCTATACCTTTTATTATAAGAGTTCCGGGAGCATAAACTAAGTAGCCTGTTGTAACGTCAGCTAGAGCAGAACCAACACCTCCAGCAAAGGCGCCTATTGTTGGGCCAAAGAGTAAAGCAGAAGCGTAAACCATAGATTCGCCAATGTTGAAGTAGCCTTTTGTTTCTGGGATGTAAAGCTGAAAGGCAACTGTGGCAAGCCAAACTAGAGCTGCACAAATTCCTGCAACTGCAACGCTTCTAGTTCTTGATTCTTTTGACATTTTTACCCTAAATTAAGCTTCTTTAGAATATGAAGTTTCTCCTATATGTAGGCTTTATATAGAAAAAGAAACGAAAAACTAAAGAATAAATTTCTTGAGCAAAAGCACTAGAACAACAAGTAAAACTACTGCAACTGCCACTAGGAAGAGCGGCTCTTCGTAAAATGGCTTAGCTACTGTAACAGTTATCGTATTACTTAGTATCGAGTACTGTGGAGTAACTACAAGCTTAGCTAGAACTTTCCACTCACCCTCTTTAGAAGGAGAAAAGGCATCGCTGAACGAGCCATCGTTCAAAACTTTTACTACTCTAGTTTCTGCTTTTCCATCTGGAGACGTATAATTTAAGACAACGTTTAAGCTAGAAAAGGAAGGATCTACACTACCAGAAACTGTTATTTGCTCATTTGGTGAAGCAGAACTTTTGTCGCTAGAGATTGTAAGAGAAGTTTGCTTAACTCTTAATACTAATGAAGGAGTTCCGCTCTTAAAGACAAGTGGGCCATTCCAAGTAATTGAGGTTGAGTTCATTGAAGAAGGAGGAGGCAAGTAGGAAGAAATCTCAAAGTATCTTGGAAAGATTATTGCGAAGGAATCTTCACTTGAGAGGTAGAATCCACCGTTAAAGACGTCGCCCATAGTTATGGTGTTTCCTAAAACCTTTGAAAAGTTGTACCATATAAACGAGTACTCTACAACTCCAACCTTAGTATCTCCAGAAGTTGTAATGTAAGCAGACAGGTTAAAATTGCTTAACAGCATCTTCCTTCCAGTGAGCGAAGAAGCTTGCAGAACGATGTTCTTCATACTGTCGATGAAACTTTTTAAAAGTGCTTCACGATTTTTTTGAAAAGCACCTTGTAAGTAGGATTGAAAAGAGTTTACGTCGTCTGAAGTTTTTAAGTTCGTATACCAACACAGCCTCCAAGTAGCTGAGCCGTCGTTGTTTATTGTTACAAGGTAGTAAATTGAGCTCTGAGAGTAAGAACTAACGAAAAGACTAGGGAAAAACAATGAGAATGAAAAAATATAAAATAAAAAAAGAGAAGTTAGCTTCTTCACTTTAGCTTTTCACCTATGGCTTACCCATGCCCCGCTTCATGTTCTTCGTTGCATCTATAAGTTGCTTAACATCGTCATGAATTTCCTTCATTTGCTCAGCAAAGTCTTTGTTTATTGCAATAAGATTCTTTGCAAGTTCTTTGTTTTCTTCGGATATCTTCTTGTTTAGTTTTTGGATTTCCTTTTTTAGCGTAATTAACTTATGAATTTCTTCTCTGTACCTTAACCTTAGTCTGAACATCTGCATAAGGTATTCTTCTCTAGTTATGTTTCCTGCCAAGTACTTCTCTCTAAGCTTTTCCATTTCTTGAGTTATGTTTTGCATTTGAAGCCTTATTGCAGTACGAGTTTCGTTGATCAGCTGTAACCTCAAGTTCTTTGTTTCATTTAAGAATAGTCTTCTTACCAAAGTTATGTTTTCAACTTCCTCCTTGTGCAGTGCTATGATGTTGTGAACAATGGCAGAAATTTTCCACCCAAGTGGAAGACTATTTATAGTGGCATCGTTTTCGTTGTTTATCATTGCAGTAACATTGTTTAGATCATTGCTTTCATTGTTGGCTTGATTTTCGGGAGAAGTACTGCCATTATCCTGTAATAAGAAAGAATTTGGAGAGTTGGGCTTTAAGGCTAAAGTGAAGCTACTGGTGTTTGAGACTACAGAAGCAGCGTAACTTCTTGTAGCTACAAATGGAAGAACTACAAGAAGAACTAGGAGAGGGGCGATTAGCAGCTTTGAAGTTGTTCTCATTTGTCTCATCTCTTTTCACCCACTACAATTGCCGAAAAGTATGGAAATAAGGGTTTCTTTGGTTTTTTAAGGTTTTTGAGCTAAAAGATAGTTCATTTTAGTTTAATTCCAGCAAAAATAGTTCATTTTAGTTCATTGTTCAGTTTTTTGAGGTTTTCAGATAAATAACTAGGAAAGTAGCAATTCATAAAGCATTCCAGCTGTTCTAACCATTTGTCTTATAGTTTCAATCAAAGAAAGGGCAAATGCTTCTGAAAAGGTTACGTCTTCTAGTTGTGTATACTTCAAGAAGTAGTAGAACCAAATCAAAAGCTCTGATGGAAACAAGATAAGCGAAAGTGTAAAGATAATGTTTTTCTTTGTCCAAAGCTTTCCTTCGACAGGATGTTTTCTTGAAATATGTACATAACTTCTTCCATACCTAAAGTTTACCTTCCAGAATCTTTTTCCAGTTTCTAAGTGTTTAACATAGTGTTCTATATAGGAAAGTCTATAATCTGCTTTCCTAAGTCTAAAACCAATGTCAGAGTCTTCCTTTGCAAGTTTGAAGTAGTGGTCGAATCCTCCAACTTCTTCGAGTGCACTTTTTCTAAAGATTGTACAAGCAGTATGGGTAGCTATTACTTCTCTTGGGTAGGGAGCTTCTTTCCAGTGTAGATGAATTGAGAGATTTTTTACTTGAAACTTAGCTAGTATTCCTTTTTCGTTGCACTCTGGCTTTAACTTTGCTCCAAGTGCTCCAAGATTTTTATCCTTTTCTAAAATTTGTAAAGCATCTTCAAAGAAAGTCTTGTCCACTACTACATCACTATCAACCATGGCAACATACTTTATGTCCTTGCTTGTTGCTCTCCAGCCTATGTCTCTTGCGTACCCTAGACCTTTTCCTTCATCGTAAACTACTTTTATGTTTAGTTTATCGTAGAACCTTTTAACTATTTCTAACGTATTGTCTTTTGAACCACCATCAACTATGACTACTTCTTTCGGTGCATAGCTACTTTCAACTAAACTATTTAAGGTATGCTCAATAGTTCTCTCAGAATTTTTTGTAAGAATTACAACTGCTAGCATTTTATCGCTTTTAAGAGAGTCGATTACCTTAAAAATCTTTCATGAAGACTGCCTACCTTTCTGAATAGGAATATTTGGAAAACAAACGTTGAATTATCTTAATTTTCTTCTTTTAGTAAAGAAAACCTATCGTTCTATATGAATTCCTTATTCTAAATAGGACGCCTAACATATTTTCTCCAAGACTTTTCACTTCTTCCTAAGTTTAATTCCTCAACTGTTACAAGAAGAATTAAAAAAAATCACAAGAGAAAAACCAGAAACGCATGTATATGTATTGCCAAAAAAGTTATTGATAATGTAAGCAAGCTTAGTGATGCGACGCTTATGACAAATGGATTTTCTTTTCAACTTTATGAAAAAGTAAAAAAAAACAACTTGAGACAGTTGTACAAGCAACTATGTTTTTGACCTAAAGCTAACTTTGTGTTGCGATAGGACGAGCAACCAAAAAGACCTGAAAGCAAGGAAGTCACTCTTGACTTGCTAAAATGCCTTAAAAGTAGGTAAAAAATTAAAGATAGAGTAAACAGTGATAATGTGAATATTGCTCTATTTACGAACCAAGAAGATAAGTCCAACACATTAATAAGTAAAAAGTGACCAAACTGGACTCAATTAGAAGAAAGCATCATAGCGTTAGTACCTGTAAGAGTCCTGTGCAATCAGAGAAAACTTAGTTCTTAGAACGATGAGTCATTAAAGGCAAGTAACGTACTTAAGGAAATTTCGTAGCTTGTACTTCTTTCTTTTCCCAATAGGAAAAAGAAAATTGAGAGTATTGTAAGGTATCCAAGAATTCCAGAAAATTCAAAGAAGAACAAAAAGCTATATGAAGGAACTATTGTACTGCTCGAGTTTCAAGGATAGTTTAGCCAAGCCTTAAGAATTGCTGGAACGACTTATGAAATAATGCTGTCTTTTAAAAAAGGTATTTTTCATAAATTTCTTTAAGCTTATTATTTCTTGTAACAATAGAAACTGGACCATTAACTACACGTTGGATTCCATTTATTCCCATTTTTAATCTTAATTCAGAATCTTCAATAAGTATGTGCATAGCGTCAGCAATTGCTTCAGCTACTTCTTCAAAATATTCAACTTCATCTAAACTTCTCTGAAAGTTTGGATTATAACTCCCGTCTTCTTTCCATAAAGATATAGGTAGATTTACTTTAATACCTGCATCCCCTACAAGTTCAGGAGCAGCAAAATAATTTGAATAAATAATAGGTATACCAAATGACATAGCTTCAAGATATACATAGCCAACAGTATCCATAAATGATGGCATTACAAATATATCTGCTTTAGGATAGATTTCATTAAGAATTTTACTTCTAGGCAGACTTTTATAAGCTTCAATGTTTACTCC
>JAAOZO010000185.1 GCA_011605715.1 Nitrososphaerota archaeon
CATGCAAAAGATTTTGACGTAAACGTTGGAAACATAACTGGCTTTAGGCATCTACTGAAGGGAAGCGTAGACTGGAAGAAGGTTGCGAAGCTTCTAAGGGAGGCTGGCTTCAACGGATTCTTAACGCTTGAGTGCTCTCCAGAGTTTGATCCTGAAATAAAAGAAGTGACTTTAGAAGTAGCTCTTAGGAAGGCTAAGGAAAATTGCTTAGCTTTAGAAGAAATAATTAAGTCAGTATGAAAGTAAAAAGAACACCAATTAGAAGAAAAGACGCAAAGAAGATCCTGGAAGATGCGAAGCTAAGAGGAATTACATTCAGCTTTGAGAAGTTCAACTTAGCTGAAATCATCGAACTAGAGGAAGAGAAAATCTTACTTATAGATGCAAGTCCAACTTTAATTATCTTTAACGATGGAAAAGTAGTTCCTCATATACTTAGCTTAGGAAAAACAACAAAATGCCCAGCTGTAATGGTAGACGAGAATGCAGTAAATCCAATAATGAATGGCGCAGACGTAATGATGCCAGGCATAGTAAAGTTCAATAACTTTAAAAAAGACGACGCGGTAGCGATTTTTTCTAAGGAGCTTATGTTAATAGCTGTTGGAGTTGCTTTGATTAACTCTTCAGAAATAGTAACTGGAGGAAAGGGAAAAGTTATTCTGAACTTGCATAGGAAAGAAGATAAGTTTTACTTAACCTTTTAGCGTTATACTTTGTGTTGGCAATTAATGCCATTGCCTCAGCTCAGAACTCTCTCTAGAATTTTGACTTAGGCAGTATATCTTGAGCTTCTTCTTTAATTAATTTACCTTTAACAGCTTAACGAAAACTCTTACTGATGAAGTCCCAATCTTCTTTGCTTAAACTCCAACCTACTGAACCAATGTTTTCTTTCATGTGCTCTACTTTTGAAGCCTTGGGAATTGGAACTACAGGCTCTATCATTATAAGCCAGTTTAAAGCTACCTGAACTGGAGTCTTTTCATATTTGCTTGCAACTTTCTTAAGAATTTGATTGTTTGCAACGCTTCCTTTATCAATTGGAGTATATGCCATATACATCATTCCTTCTTTCTTTGCATATGGAATAACAGTTTCTTCATCAACTCTATGACTTAAGCTAAAACGGTTTTGGATTGCTGCAATATCAGTGATGCTGAGACAGGACCTAGCTTCCTCAACCAGCTCTACACTAAAGTTGCTTACCCCAATGTTCTTAACTAATCCTCTTTTAACCAAGTCTTCCATTGCTTTCATGGTTTCGCATAATGGAACTTCACTTGTTGGCCAGTGAAGGAGATACAAATCAATATAAGTTCCTAATCTTTTACTACTTGCTTCTGCAGACTTTATTACATCTTCTCTTCTAGCATGAGTCTGCCAAACTTTCGTAACTATGAAAAGCTTCTCCCTCTCGAAGCCTTTAATTGCTTCTCCAACTAGCTCTTCTGCATGCCCAGCACCATACATTTCTGCAGTATCTATTAGTGTAACTCCAAGTTCAATTCCAGTTCTTAGGGCAGCAATAGCTTCTTCGTCTCCACTAGTGTCCCTTGTCCAGTAGCCTCCACCTATGCCCCAAGTTCCAGCTCCTAGCGCAGGAACTTCTCTTCCAAGTTTCTTGAAATACTTATACTCCATAAGATGTAGTAGAAAGGAGAGAATAATTTAAACTTTTCTATGAACAAAAATAAAAAGTAAAAATGAAAACAAAAATAAGTTTAGGCCTTTTTCTCTTCTTGCTGAGTTTCCTGCTTTGTTTCTTCAGTTCCTGTTTCCTTTACTTCTTTTTCTATTTCCTTTTCAATTTCTTCTATTGGCTTTGGAGGTGGAGTAGTCGCTAAAGTGTAGCCAATCCATGCCATTATTCCTAGAACAAACGCTACTGCTAGGAATGCTGATATTTGTAGGATCCACATCGGATAATAGTATATTAGCGCTCCATATACTACGATTCCAACCAAGCTTCCTGCAAATATTAGAACGCCTAGAATTTGATCTTTATCCATGAACTAAACGAAAAATCTATGTTTATAAGCTTTTTCCTGAAGTTCAAGCCTGCATGAATGTAAAAAATTGATAAGCTTAAAAGAAGAACTTAAGAAGGCAAAACTATAATGAATCTATCAAGATGTATGTATATTAGAACTTTAAAAAAGAATTGAGAGAGAATAGCTATTTAATCCTTAACCTAAGCACAGCCTTCTTTAATGCTCTGTCTGCTACTACATACTTGCCGTTCAACTTCTCAATCATTCCAGCACCTAACAAGTTTTGAAGAAGTCTGGAAAGTAAAGACTTACTTATTGTTGTCATCCTTTTGGTTTCTAGTTCTCCTTTTATCTCTGACCAAGATGCGCCAGTTATAGTTCTTGCTAAAATTTTAAGAATCTCTACGTATAAAGGAGAGTCGTAGATTTTAATAAACGAGTCTATATCCTTCTTCCATAAACTTATAGCGTATTCTATCGTATTCTCTAGTGCCTTTTCATGAGATTTACCACTTGTTCTCAACAGACCATAGTACACGATAAAACCGGGTATACCAGAAAGTTCTTCATATACCTCTTCTAATTCTGTTTCATCAGCTCTAATACCATTTTTAAGAAATCCATTTTTTAGGAAGTCGATTGTTTCTTCCTTTGTCCATCTTGGAATATAAATTTTTTCAAAGTATCTTGCAAAGCTTGGTTCTGCAGCTTTAGTAGGGCTAATAACTTTCTCTAAAAGCCCTGGCATAGAACCAGTTAAAATCACTGAAATATTGCTATAGTTGTTGTGAATTAGCTGGATTAGACCTCGTACGTTGATACCTTTTAAAAATGCAAGAACTTGCGCTTCGTCAAAAACAATTATGAACTTTTTATACTTACTATTTAGATCCCTCAACAAGGATATCAAATTTGACTGAAACACGTCACCTGTTATCTTGGCTTCTCTTATTCTCAAGCTAACAATTGAAATATTAAGCTGAGCTTCACTTGCTAATTCTTTTTCGTTAAATCCAATCTCCGTAGGAGTTAGAGCTTGAAAACTTACAGCATTTTGTCCTATGTATGGAGATAAATCAAAGTATAGGTATTTGTAGCTATAGTGCTTTAGGAAAGTTTTTACAACACTAGTTTTTCCAACTCTTCTAGCCCCGAGAACAATAGAAAAGGTGCCTTTATCAACTACTTCTTTTAACCTTTTAACGGCTTCTTTATGATTGAAGCCGTAAAGTTTAGTTAAATCGTTTATAGGCCTATCATAAAAAGTACACAAGGTTCATCCCCATGAACCGGTTATGGGGCAGAACTTATAAACCTTTGCAAAATACTAACTGTGACCTGAAAATAAACTATTAATGAGCCTGCATCTCAGCGACTTAGACTAAAGTTGGGAAGAAAAAGGCGCTAAAGCAAGTAGCTCTAAAATCCTTAATAAGCGTTATTTCCAGGAGCTTCTAAATTTAACCTTAAAAGTTATGAAAAATCGCAAGCTGTACTCTACCTATAACCTATATGTAGGGAAATACTTACATATTAAAGCTTGTAATACTTAAGACATGCCGATCTCGCTTGTAGGCTCGGTTTTAAGACCAAAGGGAGTAATGGAATCTAAACTTGGGAAAGTTAGAGTGCTAAAAGGCAGTACACTCGTGAAAAGAGGATTTGCGCATATGCTTAAGCATGGTGTAGTAATGGATGTTACAAACGTAGAACAAGCTCAAACTGCTGAAGAAGCTGGAGCTGTTGCGGTAATGGTTCTTGATAAGTTACCCTACGA
>JAAOZO010000209.1 GCA_011605715.1 Nitrososphaerota archaeon
TGGATAAGTTAGCAAGCTTTCAACTCCTCCTAAGCTTGGAGCTGGCTTTATGATGTTTACTTTCCTGAGAACCTTAATGGCACCCTCTTTTCCATCTTTTACCCTAAAGGTTACAACTCCTCCATAAAGATCTTTTTCGAAAAGCTTGCTAGCAGTACTATGCGACTCATCGTCTTTAAGTCCAGGATACCTAACATCAAGAATTCTTGAATGTTCTCTAAGAAACTCTGCTATTTCTAGAGCGTTACGGGACTGTTTTTCAAATCTTACAGAAAGTGTGCTGATTCCTCTTAAAACTAAGAAGGCTTCAAAGGGTTGCATTATGTTTCCAAGTTTTCTTCTCCATTCCCAAAAGTTCTCCACGATTGTTCTTTTGTCTGCTACCAAGGCTCCACCAACAACGTCGTTATGGCCTGCAATATATTTTGTAGTACTATGTACAGCAGCTTTAGCCCCATGTTTTAATGGCTTAAAAATTATAGGGGTTGCAAATGTATTGTCTACAACTAAAGGAATGTTCTTTTCTTGACATACCTTCGAAATCTCATCAATGTTCACGACTCTTAGCATAGGGTTTGTTATCGTTTCTACAAAAACGAGTTTTGTATCTTTGTCTATGGCTTCAATAATCGTTTCTGTACTTGGCCATACTTTTACAGTTTTTATCCCAAACTTTGACAATTCCTCAGCTAACTGCGTAGTTATACTGTATGATTCAAGAGGTACAACTATTTTTGAACCATTCTCTAAAAGGCTAAAATAAAGAGTCGATATGGCAGCCATACCGCTATTAAATGCCAAAGAGTCTTCAGCACCTTCTAGTTTAGCAAGAGAATTTTCTAAGGCTTTAACTGTTGGATTCTCTTCTCTTGAATATTTTAGCTCAGTACCTCTATCAGTTTTTCTAGTTTCACCGGTTTCTCTTTCCGGTTGTTCAAAAATTGCTGTTAGGAAAATAGGCACCTTAAATGTTCCCAGCTTTGAATCGCTATACTCGTGTCCATGCACGCAAACTGTATCAAACCTTTGAGTTTTTCTCACTTTTGTTTTCACCATGGTCTGAACTTTTTGTAGAGTTAAAAACTCTTTTGGAAGATTATTCCTGTTATGCATAATACATTTTTCCAGCGTCTTCTAAGTAAAACAGTCTTTTTACTTGTAAAAAAGTGATTTTTTTCCCAAAAACGTTATCTTCACGAGCACTGTTGTTTTAACACATGAAGTTGCGAGAAGTATTAAAGAAATCAGTAGTTGCTATAATCGCTGGAGTAATTGCAAACTCTTTTGCCAATGCAATCTTTCCCCGAAAAGAGTTTTCTCTGTTTCCAACACTTTCAACGATGGGTGCAGTAATTATTAGTGGCTCTTCAAGCTATAACTTGTACAAGAGTGTATTGGTTTCTAATTTAATTTATACTTTAGCTTGTCTTACAGAGCTTAAGCTTGGGATCTCTTTAGTTTCACTTCCGTTCTTTGTAGCAATACTTTCACTTGTTGTAGCGCATAGCAAAATAAATATGAACAGAAGTTTAATAGCTGTTTCAAACTTTCCTAGATTGGAAAAAGTATACAACGAGTCAAAGCTAAAGAAAAAAGTTAGCTCATTCAAAGAAAAAGTAAAAAATCTTGAATTCAATGTTACATGTAAAGAAGACTTAAATCTAGTTGAGCAAATAATTAGAACAAGAAAGTTCATTGCATACAAGGAAGGCAACTTTGTTAAGTTAATTTATGAGTACTCTGAAAATCCCCACAACCTTGGCGCTAAAACTACTAAAAGAGTACGCGGTGAAGCAATTAATAGCGAACTAATTCTTAGCGAAATTTATGAGAAAGCTTCGCCAAGTCCTCCTTCACTTACCTTGCCAGTTGGAGAGAAAAAAGTTCAAATACCGAGTAGTTATAGCAAAGGCAAACTAGTAATCCTAGATCAAGAAGGAAAAATTAACTTGCATAAGCTTAAGAAAATAAATGAAAAAGTTGGATGGGTTGAACTAGGGAGAAATCCACTTATAAATTTTATAAAAACTAAGTTGTTCCCAACTAAAGCAACATTTTCAATAAATACAAAAGACGAGTCGAGAAATAAGGCTGATCTCATGATTTTCATAAGAAAAGATTTTCAAGAAAATGAGATAAGTAATGTAGTAATTTCAGTGCCAAGGCATTTAGGGAAGTTAAGTAACTACCTTGGTTTCGAGAGTCTGGAACCCTTTAACGAAAGTATAATTTTGTATAACAAAAAAGATGGTCTTTTATTTTTACTTAGAGGTGACAAAAATGAAGTTTGATGACTTAAAATTTCCATTAAGCATGCTTGAGGATGGAATTTTGGTCGTAGGGCCGGCTTGTTGCGAGCTGGCAGTAGCCACGCTGGAAAAAATAAAAGAAATGAACTTAAACATAGTAGCAATCGATCGAACTGGTCAACTTACTCCCATTTGCAACAAAACAAGTAGTATTACGATAATTAACTTAAATAAGTATAGAATAAATCCTCTGAAGAGTTTTAGTAAAGATCAAACTTACTTGCATAGAGTTTTAACGATTTCAGCCTATGCCATGGGAAGAAATGAAGCAAGGTTTTCAACTTCGAACAAGGTTTACAATTATAGTGACTCAGAAGAGCTTTCTGCTGTTGCGTTATCTTCTGAAATAACGGAAGATGAGCTTGATGGTCTTGAAATTCTACTAAGAGAAGCTAACAAGAACCTTTCTGCAAGAGAAAACCTAGAATTTTCTAAGTTAAAGGACAAGGATGTAATTTTTAGTCTAGAAGACGTAAAGCTTCAAGATGTTGCAACGCTTCTTGCTTTTTTAACTTTGATTAGAATAAAGGAGCTTTGGCAACCAAAACTTACCTTAGTGGCAATAAACTACCCCGAACTTTACTTTAGACTTGACAAAGTTAGCACAAACTCAAAGCTTCAAATTATCTATGAGCTTCTCGACTTAGTTAATCTTGGGTTTAAACTGATGCTAATAACTTATAATAAAGAAAATTTGCCACGCTTCATTAAAGATTTAGTTAGAATTATTCTTGAGACTAAGGAACATATCACTTTTAATGGTAATACTGTTTCAAGAGAGTTTAAAGTTAACGTTTACTCAGCGTATAATGAAGATTATTTTGCAACATTTTCGTTAGAAGGTCAAGTAATTAAAGAATATAGGCTAAAAAGTTCAAGTTCAAACTACATGGAATACCTATCAAAGGAAGAAAACTTAAGCTACGTCATAAGTTTACTTGAACAAGACTTTGGAAACAAAGCAAATATCGTCTTTGAAATTATAAAGTTAGTTTCAAAGGAGTCAATAGGTTTTAATGAGTTGATTTCAAAAGTAGGCTCAACTTATGGTAAGAATGTGCCCGTACTTATTAACAAAATGATCAGGTTAAGGTACTTAACTCCTGTAGAAACCGAAAGCGGAATAAAAGTTGCATTAAGTGAAAAAGGAAAGAAAATACTTTCACTTGAAGGTGAAAAAGAATGAAAGTAAAGTCCAGTATTCAAGCATTAAACAATTTACTTCTTGGAGGCTTTAAGATTGGTTCGTTAAACTTAGTGTATGGAAAGCCTGGAGTTGGAAAAACAACAATGATGATGTCCGTAATTCCTGACTTTATAAGTAAGGAAGGAGAAGCAATAGTAGTAGATGCCGAACAAGGTTGGTCTGAAGAAAGGCTAAGGCAAATACTTGAGAAAAGGAAATGTGCTAGAGGGTTAAGCTATACAAAGGTCTACAAAGCTACCTCTATGGCCGAGCAGCATAAAATTATAACAAAGACCATAGACGAGGATATTGAAAGTAATGACTGGAATCCAAAGGTAATAATCGTTGACTCTATGGTTGCATACTACCATTCTCAGTTACTTGAAGTTCCTACAACTTACCTCGCAGCTAAGGCAAGAGAACTGCAGGGGAAGCTATCGATAGAAATTAACTCCCTACTGAAGATTGCAAGTTCATATGACGCTGTAGTCTTAGTAACTACTTGGACTAAAAGTGGTGTCAGTGAAAAAATAGGCTCAAAAGAAAAAGAGGATTTGTTGAACAACGCTAAGTCTGGGAAACCGATAGAGGATATTGAAGGTGCTTTTGGAGCAATAGGCTATGGTTTTATAGGAGGGCAACATCTAGCTTACATGGCGAAGTCTATAATCAGAATATCTTCAACAAATATAAGCAACATTACAAAAGCAGTAATTCTTGAAAAAGCTTTAGATGCTCCTACTCCATTTGTTTCTTTCATAAACATAGGTGAAAGCGGGGTGCAAGACTTTGATGAGGGAAAAGTATTCCCACTTGGGGAGGCGATAGCTGCTCTATTATCAAAAGAATAGCAAACTAAGGGTGCTAACATAACCTGTATAAAGTCTTTAGTGTACTCTTTAGGACATACTTTGAAGACACGCTATCTGCTAAGTTCTTATTTCTAGTATCGAATGCACATGAAGTCCACTTATTCTAATTTTTAGTTTGTTGCTGTTCCATTGCCATTCGGCCTTGTGTTCTTCATCATTTGGATGCATAATAACTTGCTTTGGTACTCTATCTAAAGTTAAGGTTACCGTCACGTTGTTCATTCTTGAAAGGTTTTCAGCTCTGATTGGCGCCTTGTATGCTCGTTCGGAATGCCAATTAATCAAGTTAATTAGATAGCTTTCTTCTTTCTTAAGTAAGGTTACTTCTAAAGGATATGGTGAGCTTACTTCTATTATTTTTTCTGGAATTAGCAAGTTTATTGCGTTCCTAACTATAGTTTTTAACGTCCAGTCGTTGTATTCGAAGTATGACTTAAAAATTTCGCATCCTACAAAAACCACTTCCCCATTACCAAATTTGTTAGCAGTTACGATTGGAGTTTTTTTGTCAAATATCGGCGAACCCACACCAGCTCCTAGCCACTCTTCCCAACCTTGCTTAGAAGTTTTTATAACGTATGCTTCTAGCTTTGATGCCAAAGTTTTTGCTGTTTTTTCTTCAACGTTTACAAAATTTGAGCGACAAAATATCGGCATCTTTGGCAGATCTTTTTGTAAAGCTAAAACTTCAGGAACTATGTAACCAAGTTTTGAGTTCTCTTTATGTTTTAAGCTTACTCCTAACAGTTCATTGATCCATTGAGCTTCAAGTACTTCTTCTGCTGAACTATCATAGCTAAGTAAAAGCTTACCTCCTTTTTTGACGTAATCTTTTATTTTTGCTATTAAGGTTTCAGGCAAATTCATTTGCTCTGGAATTATAACTAAAGAATAATCACTTATGTTGTTAGCTAATCTTTCTTCATTTAGAATATCAAAGTGAAAGTTGCACTCCAGAAGTAGCTTGTGAGCTCCTCTTGTCGATGTTTCATCCGCAAGTATTCCATTTCCTTTGACGTAGCTGTTCTCAGTTGCATGTAGTATTGCTATAAATGGAATTGAAGATGCACCATCGAGTATTCTTTCTCTTTTAGATATAAAATCAAAAACTCTTGAAATGCTACTCAGCACTTCCTTTTCATGTTTTCCATTAATGTAAAAGTGGTCTCCAATTATGCATAATCCTCCATTAGCTAATATGGTTGCGCACTCATGTTCCATCGTTACTACTGGCTTTAGCGACCAATCCCCCCACCAATGTAAAAATCTTGTTGTCATTATATCAAAAGGCTTATTGAGCATTCTAAGATACTTTGCGTAGTAACTTGCATTTAACGATGCGCAATCAGTTTCATTAATGTCTAACGTAATGAATCCTACACTGTCGGGTGGTCTTTCTGGTTGTCTTTGAACGTAAGCCCAATTTATACCAACGAGAATGTTTGGGTTAACTTCGTGTATAGTTTTACACACTTTCTCTACTGTTTCACTTCCCCTTTTCCTCAGCCATTTTGTATACGCTTGCCACTCTTTACTTTTCGTATCTTTTGGAATTTCGTAACCAAATTCGCTTAAAAATTTTTGTTCGCACCATTTGCAAAAACATGGTTGGTGGAAGTAAAGAAAATCAAAGAAAATTCCATCTATTTCATAACTTGATATCTCTCTTAGCTCAGGTAAAAGCACTTTTTCTAACCATGGACTATTTAAACAAACATAGTCTCCTTCTGAATTTTGTACTTCTTTACAACCTCTGTGTTTCCATTCTGGATGAACTTGAACATTGTACAAATCCATAACATTGTAGTATGCAACTACTTTAATTCCGTATTTTTTAGAAGCCTCAGTAACTTCTTTTAGTAAGTCTCTTTTTAAGTACGGATGTTTATGCCCAACTTTTGTATCCCAGTAGCAATTTCCAAATAAATCTTTAGCGAAGAAGTTTATAAGTTCGCAACCAACCTCAGCTAAATCTTTCATTAAAATTTCAGGTTCAAAACCACTCGCAACTTCTTGAAAATCAGGAGGTGTATGATAATCAAAATGAATTTTTCTGCTTCCTTTATAACTGTTCTTCATTGTACGGTTTCCTTGCTTAAGATAGTACGTTTAAGATTATTTAAGTTTACTTTGTTTAAGAAACTCTTTTCTTTTCTAGTTCATTTAATACTATAAGTTTGTTTTTCTTTTTTAATATTCGAGCTATGTGTAGTATCAACTTGAATCTTTTAACCTTGTCTTTTTCAAACTTCAAAAGTTATAAAACAACTACTCTCAACTTCATTAAACTCCAGCTTAAACTTGTTAGGCTACATTGCTTAGAATAGATTGGTCAGTAGGCTTCCATTTTTTAAATTTTATACTACTTATAGTGCTTACGCATGTCTTCGTGATAAGGTAAGCTTAGTATGTCCTCTAGAAAGTTAACTGCAAGCTCTCTAGATTTTGTCCACGGATCCATCATCAAAAGTTCTACCAGTAATTCCTTATTCTTACTTTCATAAGCCTCAAGTTCAACTTCAACAGGAGCCACTCTATCTCTAATAGCGTACATTGTTAACGGCTTAGGTAATCCTTCTGTTTCTATTCCTTGGATTCCTTTCTTACTCACGAGTGCTGGAATTTCAACCTCAAAGTTTGAGGGTATGCCTGGAACAAAGTTATTTGAGTTTTGAATGTTAACTTGAAGAACCCTCGGTATGTCACAAACTATAGATTCTATTAGAGGAACAATTATTTCGTTTGATTTTTCCAATGGAAAGCGATTAGAAACGCTAGCTGAAGTATCTTTTGACAAATTAATTAACTCTTCCACTCTTCTTTTACCATGCGCGAAATAACTTTCCCACCATGCCTTTGGATCTTCGTTCCATCTTTTTTCATTTTCTTCGTTTATGTGGTACCACCAAGGCCAAGAACCTCCCCCCGGTGTACATGTATCTCCAATTGGAAATACTCCAAATTTTTGGTACAAGTCTATAGCTTTCGGTCCTAAGTCACAACTTGGATAACATTTTTTCCAGTAAGTTGTAGCTTCTTTTCTGATCCAATTGTCTATAATTGGAAATGCATTTTCTCCCCTGTAACAAAAATGAGTTAACCAAATAAAGTGATTAACTCCTGGAATTTGAAAGCTTATCTCTTCTTTTTTAAGTCCAAGAACATCAGCAAGGTGGTAAACTCCAGTAAAGCCGTGGCACAATCCAACGATCTTAACTTTTTTGTACTTTCTACTTAGGTATGTAATGCCTGCAAGTACTGGATTTGCAAGCTGAACATACCACGCGTTCGGGCTCACTTCTAGAACATCGTTTAAAATTGAGTCAAATAGCTTAAATTGGTAGAAATTTATCCAGAATGCTTCATCGTGCATTACATGAAAACTCCCTCCAAATCTGTAGTCATACTTCTTTGCTATCTCCCAGCCTTTTTTGAGCCTATCATGACCTGCCACCAACGCAGTATTAATAACAAAATCAGCATCTTTCAACGACTCTCTTCTATTTGTTGTTTTCTCGAACTTAAACTTAGCGTTAGCTTCATTAATATATCTCTTTCCCAACAAATATACTGCATTCAGTCGTTCCTCGTTTATGTCCATTAAGCTAATAGTGCTCCCATTAAGATTTGGTGTTAAAATTATGTCTCTAACGAGATTTAATGAGAATACTGCGCTACCCGCTCCTATAATACTTATCTTAACTTCATTCATAACTTAACTCTATTTGTTCTCCTTTTTAATATTTTGCTTCAGTTCATGCTTCTAGGAAAGAAGTATGCTTTGATTTAGTATTTAATATTCTTCAGCCTTTTTCTTTTCAAGGTATTCCTTTATGAACTTAAGGTTCTCAACTGTCTTAGGGATATAGCTTGCATACGCTAAGCTACCCCTGTATCCTTCTTCCACACTCCTTATGACCTCATCAATATTTTCTTTTGTGATGTTTTTCAACTGTTCCTTAAGCGTTTCTAAGCTTTTTATCGCATTGTTTACTTCCGAGGAGTACATTCTGTACGGTTTTATTTCAGCTATGCATTCGTCAATCTTTTCCTCAATTTCAGACATCAAAATCCCCATATTTAAACATCTTTGGAACTTATTAAGTTTTACTTCATCGGAAACAGCAGATAGGAAAAGTAAAAACAATTCTTCAAAATGGAGGAATGTTTAAGGCGAATCAAGCATATTTTAATAGGTCTATAATTCCAACGCCGAAAAGATATGTTTCTAACTCTTAGAATCAAGCTAAGCTACCATTACTGCTACTTAAAACAAAATTATCAAAAATACTTGAAAACTTGTTTTCGACCTCTCAATCTACGAACAAACTACTTTCAAAGTTACTGGAATTTGTTAAATCGTTAAAAAGTGATTTAAAATGAGTTTTAGTCTGAATTTATAAAATTTTAAAAAAGAATAGGACTAACTTATTTTTCTTTCAATTTAATACATTTTTGTATAAAATCTCCTATTAAAATAAGATTTATATTCTTCTGAAACTACTCTAACACCTACATGAGGCTCATTGAAGTAGTTGAGTTCATCGAAAGTAGACCAATAATAACTAGCAACGATGTCTCAAAAAACTTCAACATAAGCAAGACCTATGCACGTATCTTTCTGCAAAGACTATTTAAGAGAGGCCTTGTACGAAGAATTGAAAAGGGTAAATACTCTTATGTAAATGATGCGCTTGTGATTGCATGTAACATCGTTTATCCAAGCTACATTTCGTTCTTTACAGCTGCTAGCATTAAAGGTTATACTGAACAACTTCCAAGGACCATTCAGCTTGCAACAACCGTTTATAAAAGAGATATAACCTTTGATGAAAATAAAATAGAGTTCATTAATTTACCTTCTTGGGGCTTCTATGGCTATTTAAAACAAATGAGAAACAATTTTGCAATATTTATTGTAGAAGATGAAAAATTAATAATTGATATCTTACTTAAACCAAAAACTATTGGAAACTTCGAAGAGATAGTTGAAATAATAAAAAATATTAAAGTGCAAGAAGAAAAAATAAAAGAGTACGCAAAAAGGATTAAGAATGTTTCGTTGCTCAAGAGACTAGGATATCTCCTTGAAGAGTATAAAAATATCGATCTTTCAGATGTAGTAAGCATAAGAGACAGAAATTACATTAACTTAAACCCTTTTGGAAAATTAGGTAAGAATATAAATAAAAAGTGGAGGATAAAATATGATTGACAGGAAAGAGTTAGAAGAATATGCAAAAATCAAAGGTTTAAATCTTGGTCAAGCAGAAAAAGACTATGTGCAAACAATTATGCTTTTTATTCTTTACCAAAAGTATGGGAGAGAACTTGTTTTTAAGGGAGGTACAGCTCTAAATAAGTGCTTCAATTTAGATAGGTTTTCACAAGATATAGATTTTACCTCAGCAGTTCCTGATGACTTTAGCAAAACTATTTTATCAGGCTTAGAAAGGTTTTTGATCTCTGCTGAATTTGAAGAAAGAAGAAACGACAGCATCAAGACAAGGTTCAAGATAAAAGGTCCTCTATACACTGGCGATGAAAGAACACTATGTTTTATAGTAGTTGACATAAGTCTGAGAGAAAAAGTCATTCTGGAGCCAATAGTTAGAAGAATTGGTTGGAATCATCCAGAATTGCCTGCTTTTGATGTTGTTGTGATGAGAGAAGAAGAAATTTTAGCAGAAAAAGTTAGAGCAATTTTTACGAGATCAAGAGCAAGAGACATCTACGATGTATTCTTCCTAATTCAAAAAGGAATTAAACCAAATTTAAAGCTAATCAACGAGAAATTGAATTATTACGGCTTATCTTTCAGTTACCTGGATTTCATAAAAAGATTGAACGAAAGCGAAAAAATATGGAAGAGTGAGCTTGCTCAACTAGTAAGAACTGTACCTCCGTTTGAAAAAGTTACAGAAAGAATATCATCAGAATTTAAGGAACTTATCCTGTAGAAGCTTAAAAGTTTAACATTGAAGATAGGCTATCTGTACAATTGCTTGTTAAGTGACCAAAATATAGTGCTAGACGACAACAATCTTTACTAAGATAAGTTGCTAAAAACCATTAAATTTAGATCTTATTACGTGTTGTATTCTAAAATATATTGTTTAGTTGAAACTTTATTTTGGCAATGCTTCTTACATTAATCCTTTTTGAATGGATCGAAAATTTCCTTCAAGTGTTTGTAGGTTCCTAAATAGTCATAACCAATTTCTGTAACTATGTAATATCTATTTTTTTCGTACTCATAACTTGCTAGAATTCCTGACCTCACGAGTAAATCTATAACTATTTTTCCTCTATCCACAGGAATATTAGCTATTCTACACAGCGAAGTTATATTTTTTGGACCTTCTGTGGAAATAGCTACCAACATCGAATAAATCACTTCGTGAAGGCATCTGTTGGTTCTATCTTCTTTCAA
>JAAOZO010000129.1 GCA_011605715.1 Nitrososphaerota archaeon
ATAGATAAGTGGACTTAAGCTTTAAGTAGTTAAGCTCAAAAACACTTATATAGGCTTCAATTATTTCTATAGAAGTAATTATGAATGTGATAGACCTGTTGCCCCCATGGGTTCGAGTGTATACGCCATTCATAGTGGCATGGATTGTGTCCGCTATTGTAATAATGATTGCAGTAAGCATGACAGGAGGAAAAAGTGATTTCATTCTATCTTTGATAGTGGCTCTAGTAGGTTCTCTTGTATTTGGTTTGTTTTCCGGTAGACTGCTGTACAACTTGATAGCTATCTTCGTATGGCTTCTACTTTTAAAGACATTTTTCAAGATGAGTTGGTTTCAGGCAATTGGCGCATCAATTCTCTCTTACGTCTTCAGCATAATATTGCAGTTCCTATTTGGAGTGCAACTTATTCTTTAATTTTTCAATAACTTTTTGAGCACAAAAACTTAAATATTTATCCTTAGTATAAAATGCTTCATGACTCTAAGAGTTGGAATAGTTGGTTGCGGTGGAATAGCAAATACGCATGCCAGAGTACTATCAGGCAACAAAGAAGTTTCTTTAGTAGCACTTTGTGATATTGTGGAAGAAAACGCTAAAAATTTTAATGACAGGTATGCGAAAGGAAAAGCAAATGTTTATACTGACTATACGAAGATGCTTGAGAAAGAAAAGTTAGACATAGTTTATATTTGTCTTCCTCCATTTGCTCATAGCAACGAGGTAGAAATTGCAGCCGAAAATCACACTAATGTATTCATAGAAAAACCAATAGCATTGAATCTTGAACTTGCAAGAAAAATGGTTAAAGTAACAGAAAAACACTCAATAAAAACACAAGTTGGCTTCATGTCTAGGTTTGGAACAGCTGTTGAGCACTTCAAAGATTTAGAAAATAAAGGTGAAACTGGAAACTTAGTTTTGTTCATTGGCAGATATTTTTGCAATTCTTTGCATTCGCCTTGGTGGCGTGAAAAATCAAAAAGTGGAGGCCAAGTAGTAGAGCAAATAATTCATCTTTACGACTTATCTAGACACTTAATGGGTGAACCCAAGAGTGTGTTTTCGAAGATGGACAATCTTATACATAAAGATGTTGAAAACTATACAGTCGAAGATGTTAGCGCCTCAGTCATAAAGTTCAAGAACGGCTCTCTTGCTACTATTGCTGCAACGAACTGTGCAATCCCAAATAAATGGATCTTTGACTTTCATGTTGTTAGTAAGAACTACACTGCTTATTTCTCGAGTCCCAATGTTGCAAGCGTAATAAAAACAGATGTCCCATGGGAAAATAGCACCGAGATAAAGAGCAGTAGAGACATATACGAAGCTGAAACTTTAGACCTAATTTCTGCAGTAAAAGAGGATAAAAACACTAGAGTGCCAATGATAGAAGGTGCAAGGAGTTTAAGTCTAGTTCTTTCTGTGGCGAAATCAGCTGAAGAGAACAAAGAAGTTGAAATTGAAGCAGTATAACCGCTGGCCTTTAAGCCTTAAGTTAACAGTCTTATTTGAGTGCCAAAAAACTTAAATGTTTACTTAGTGTAAAGATGCTTTATGTCTATAAAAATTGATAGCGAAGATAAAGTAATACTCCTTGGTCATGCGCACATCGATTTAGCATGGCTTTGGACAAAAGATGAAACTATACACTTAGTTTCTCTAGGAACCTTTAATTATACCCTAAACTTAATGAGAGAATTTCCCTTCTTAAAGTTTGCGCAAAGTTCAGCACAAGTCTACAAGTGGATTGAACAGTATTACCCTGAAGTCTTCAAGAGCATTGCTGAAAAAATAAAGTCTGGACAATGGGAAGTAGTTGGTGGTTCTTGGAGTGAGTTTAGCCCAAACTTAACAGGAGAAGAAACACTGGTAAGGCAATACTTGTATGGAAAGCTTTACTTTAAGGAAAAATTCGGAGTTGACGTTAAAGTGGCTTGGCTTCCAGATAGTTTTGGCTTTCCTTGGACCCTGCCTCAAGTTCTTAAGAAAAGCGGAATAGATTACTTTCTTACTAGTAAATTAAACTGGCAAATTGAAAGGATGAAAAAGCCAATTCCTTTTCCATACCACGTTTTCTTGTGGGAAGCTCCAAATGGCTCAAGAGTCTTGTCCTACCTTACTCCTGGTGGTTACAATGGACTTGTGAAAATGGAAAGCATAATTAGCCAGCTCATAAGATTAAAGGAAAAGCATGGAGTTAACAAGTTACTTTTTCTCTTTGGCTATGGAGACCACGGAGGAGGCCCAGCAAAACACATGATCAACGAAGCCTTAAGACTTCAAAAAACAAAAGATTTCCCAAAAGTGTCATTTGGTGGCGCTTTAGAGTACTTTAGAGAACTAGATTCAAGTATGCCAAAAGAAAGAATACCAAAGTATGAAGATGAGCTTTACTTAAAAACCCATAGAGGCACGTTTACAACGGAATCTAGGATAAAGAAAGCGCTAGGAGAACTAGAAGACGACTTGTGCAATGCTGAAAAGCTTTCTACAATTTGCTACATACTTTATGGAGGAAGCTATCCAAAAGAAGAACTAAGAAGAGCTTGGGAATCTTTACTTTACATAACTACTCATGATATCGCTGATGGAACTTCAATTCAGGATGTTTATGATGAAATATTCTCCCAAGAATACCCAGAAGCAAAAAGAATCGCCGCTGAAGCAATAAGTAAAGCCTTGAGTAAGATGTTTTCATCTTCTAATGAGAGAGTTGCGAGAGAAGAAAGTACAGTTGTTGTCCTGAATACCTTATCATGGCCAACTTCGAAGATCATAAGCGTTCCAATTGAAGATAAAGAATCAAACCTTCAAGTTTATAGTCTTGATGATAAAGCAGTAAAGACGCAAACCGTTTATGAAGACAACAAATGGAGCTTAGTTTTCTTAGCTGAAAACTTACCTTCTCTTGGCTTTAAAGCTTTTAAGATTCATCGTGCGCAATCTCTTCAAGAATCAAAACTGAAGGTAGGCCAATGGTTCTTAGAAAACGAATTCTTCAAAGTGGTAGTAGATCCTGAAAGTGGTTTAATTTCAAGTATATTTGATAAAAAGAGCAACTTCGAAGTTTTAGACAGCACAAAAAGAGGAAATGTTCTTCAGCTTTACGAAGATATGCCACCAGATGCGCCAAGAGGCGAGCCTGCTTGGAACCTTTACTATGGCAACAAGGTAGAACTAAATAAAGTAAACTCGATCGAGATTATTTCAAGTGGGCCATTAGTAGCAACGATTAGAGTTACTAGAAAGTATGAGAACTCTACTTTTGTTCAAGAAATTTCTTTATATGAAGGACTACCAATATTAGATTTTAAAGTTAAAGCAAACTGGAACGAGAAATACAAAACGTTAAAGGTTTCATTTCCTCTCAGCTTTAGCAATGACTATGCTACTTATGGCATTCAGTTTGGTGCAATTCAAAGATTTAGGCATGACCTAGAAAGTTCTAGCAAGGAAATTAAACTTCCTAAAAGAAAGTGGGAAGAAGCAGACGTTGCAAAATTTGAAGTTTCTGCCCATAGGTGGGCAAACGTAGACAACGAAGATGAAAGTTACGGTGTCGCCTTATTAGTAAAGAATAAGCATGGCTTTAGTTATGAGAAAAATGAACTTAAGGTAACACTACTTAGAGGCCCAAGAAGAGGATACCCTCAACAACCAGAACAATGGGTTGATCAATCCTCAGATCCAACCGTTGGTGAACATGTTATCAGTTATTCACTTTACCCCCATAAAGGAAACTGGAAAACTGCAAGAGTTCCAAATGTAGCATATGAACAAACAAAAGAGCCAATAGTTTTTATTTCAAGAATTTCTTCGCTACCAAAAGAAAAATCATTTATGACTGTACTTCCAAACAAACTAGTACTAACAGCCCTAAAAGTTTCAGAAACCAATAACGATATTATCGCACGAGTTTACAATCCTTACGATGAGGAAGTTCAGGCAGAACTTGTAGTGCCATTCGAAGTTAAGAGTGCTAACGAGGTTGACCTACTTGAGTCAGGAGAATTCTTAAATAAGTCTCTAAGAACTGAAAATGGAAAAGTAGAGTTTAAAATAAACAGGTTTGAAATAACAACTATAAAACTAAAGAAAGACTAAAACAAGTAAAAATAAGTTACTTTGTTGAACCTAATCCTGGTTTTGGATAAGGTAAGTTTGTTGCGCAAATAAAAAAGAAATGCAGAGCACTTAGGAGTTGAAACAAGTTTACGGTACGAATTGCTCAAGAAACTTCTTAGCTAAAAGTAAGCCTTCCTCATATTTAAAGTATGGATCTTCATGTTCTATACTCAGTGCATAATCGTAGCCATGTTTCTTTAGAACTGTAATGAAATCAGACCAATTTAAATCTCCAAATCCTGGCAATCTATGTGGGCACCAGCCTTCACTTCTTATTCCATTTCTTGAGACTTTTTCCCATAATACTTGAGCATCCTTCATATGCGTATGATGTATTCTATCACCAAACTCGTCTGCAATGCTTACAGCATCTATCATTTGACAAATAAGATGGCTAGGGTCAAATTCGAGGCCAAAGTTTTTAGATGGTATGGCTTCGAACATTTTTTCCCATACGTCTGGTCTATATGCTACATTACCTGGACAATTTTCAATTGCAATTTTTATATTTGTGTCCTCTGCTTTCTTAATTATTTCCGGCCAAACCTTTTTTATCTCTTTTATGTTATCATCTATACTTCCAGGATATAAGCCAACCCATCCTGTTACCACTGGAATTTCAAGTTTGTATGCAACCTCTATTAGGTCTAAAAAGAATTTCTTGTGTTCCTTTCTTATGTTTTCTTCTTTGTGAATTGGATTTCCGTAAAAGCCTACGGCAGATACTATAACTTTAGAGTTTTTTAACAATTCTTTAGTTTCTTTAGGATCTGAACTTATTGCACTTACGTTAAAGAATTTGCTAGAAGGGTCTGTAGAAATCGAAATAGACTTAAATCCTTTTTCTTCTGCCCACTTTAGCGTTTTTCTAAGGTCTCCCAATTGGCCACCAGTAAGAAATCCGATGAACATCTTTCATCCTATTAACAATCGTAAGGTGCACTTTTTATACTTTTTTAATTCTTTAGCAGGACGTGTTAACTTTAAGTTTTTAGATCAAAGGTTACTTTTTCTATATTTTAAGTAAACTTCAAAAGTAGATGACTAACCCTTTAGTAGCTCTATACTCTGCGCATTAGTAAACTAGAGCAACACTTAAATTTAGTTCGTTTTTCTTAATCATGAGAAAGGGATAAACTTAATTTAGAAAAAGAACCTTTTTTCCATTGTAGAAAGTCTGGGGGTTCATATGGTAAAGCTCTTATTATGCTTAATATAAACGATCACCTTTAGTGTAATGAATTCATCGCCTGAAACTTTACTTGCTTTCCAAATGGAATGTTATTTCTGCATTCGATTCTGTATACCTCATATTATAAACAAAACAGAACAAAAGAACTCAAACTTTGTCGGAGAATTTAATATTTTAAGCTCCTAGCCATCTTAGTAGGATTCTTATTCCATAGTACCCACCATATGCATAGATTAGGTTAAGTATTGTCTTACCTGCTATAGCTGCAATAAGTGCTTTTGTTTTAGGATAGTTCATTGCACCTAAAGGTATCCAAACAAGGTCATCTGGACTTAGAGGCGTAGCTGCAAATATGAATATTAAAAGCACACCATACTTGTTTATTTTCTTCCCAAATTCATCTAGCTGCTTCTTTCTTTTTTCCGAAACCGCATATCTTCCAGCATACCCTATGTAGTAATGAGTAAATTGGCCAACGCCAGACCCTATGCCCCCTAAAACTCCAACAAGAAAAGGATTGAGCTTTGCCCCAAGTGCCATAATAACAAGAAAAGAAGGGAATATAGACAAGAATATTGAACTAGTTCCCAAAAAGCCTGCTACAAATGCTCCGACGTATCCCAAGTTTTCCACTATCTTTATCAGTTCACTTATAGTAATAAGGAAAAAGAGGTGCCTCAATTTTTACCTAACGCTTGAGCATTAAGTTTGGGTTTATAAATATTTTAGTACAGCAATGAAGCGTACTTCTCTTCTTAAATATAGGGTAACAAAAAATTTATAAAGAGATTACGACGCATCGTAACTTAATGAGAAGCTTAACTTCTTTAACTTCAAAGTCTATTGAGGATTATCTATCAACAATACTTAGGCTTGAGTCCGTTTTTGGAGTAGCAAAAACAGGAGACATAGCTCACGAGCTAAATGTTAACTATGGTACTGTAACTAATATGTTAAACAAGCTTGAACGAGTTGGACTACTAAAGAGACAAAGGTACGAAGGTGTAACTTTAACTAAGAGAGGTAAAGTTATTGCAGAAGAAACTATTAAAAGGCATAGAATCACTGAAAGGCTACTAACTGACGTCATAGGAGTAAGTCCAGAAGATGCGCATAGATTTGCTCACAAGATTGAGCATGATGTAAAAGAGATAATAGACCAAATAGATTTCGTACTAGGTTACCCTGATAAATGCCCACATGGTAATCCAATATTTCGAAAGGTCGAAGTTGTGCAGCATGAACTTAGATTAAAAGATACAAATGAAGGTCAAACCTACATTATAAATAGAATATCGATTGAAAATGACGAGGTTATAAGCTTCCTAAAAGGCAACGGTCTTTGGATAGGAAGAGCTATAAAAGTAAAACTAATTAAAAAATCAAGCTTACAGATAGAAGCAGATAATAAAATAGTTAAAGTTCCCCCTAGGTTTAGTGAACTAATTTTTGTAAAAAAGGTAACATAAAAATGAAACCACTTGAAGTACTTGAAAAGTTAGCCAGTAAAGAATACGTTAACAAAGAGCAAATTTCAAAGGAATTAGGGGTCTCAAAGGGAGAAGTAGAACTTGCGTTTCAGATCTTAGAAGATTTAGGCTACGTACGAAGAATCAACTTTAGTTGCAATACAAAATACTGTAGTTCCTGTCCATTTAGAAACATTTGTAGCACAAAAGTTGAGATATATGAAATCAGGAGGGATAAAAAATGATAACACGCCTGTCTTTAGTAGAAAGTGGAAAAGTTGTGAAGATTATATCTATAGACGCTGGAATGGGCTTAGCTAGAAGACTAATGGAAATGGGGATGTTTGTTGGTTCAACAGTTACGGTTGTTGAACAAAGTTTTGGCCACGTTATTGTTGATGTCAGAGGTGCAAGGTTTGCTTTAGGTAGAGGAATGGCAAATAAAATTATCGTTGAGGTGCTAGGATGATGAGTTTTCACACGACAAAATCAAAGGAAGAAAAAAGAAGAATTGAAGAGCATTTAACAATAGCGTTGGCAGCGCAACCAAACACTGGAAAAACCACTTTGTTCAATACTCTTACAGGGTCTAGGGCATACGTTGCTAACTGGCCTGGGAAAACAATAGAAAGAATGGAAGGATTCTTTACACATAAAGGTAAGAATATACGAATTATAGACTTACCTGGCATTAGGAGTTTATCTACGCTTAGCCAAGAAGAAGCAATTGCGAAGGAATTTATTCTTTCAGGAGAGTATGATGCTCTTATCGTTATGGTTGATGCCGAAACATTGGAAAAATCTTTGTATTTTGCAGTACAAATTCTTGAAGTAACGGATAAAGTAGTTATAGCAATAAACAAGTACGATGAAGCACATGCGTTAGGCCTTCACATAAACCAAGATAGGCTTCAGTCAGAGCTAAACGTACCAATTTTGCTTGTTAGTGCTCTGCGTAACCTGAACATAAATCAACTGATCGATAAAGCAGTAGAGATTGCAGCTCAGAAACGTTCTCCAAGACCAGCTATAGTGATAAACTACGGTGTACTTGAAGAATTCATAAGGAAGATTTCGAATGAGCTTGAAGCTTTAGGATTTAGCAAAGATAGCTCAAGAGTA
>JAAOZO010000238.1 GCA_011605715.1 Nitrososphaerota archaeon
CGGTGGCAAGTTGAAATTTTAGCTTAAGGAAAGCTCGTTTCAAAGCTAAGGGAGTACGAAGATCTTCTTTTTCGTCTTTTTGGAAATATCTTAATTAAGAGTACACCAACAACAAAGCCGCCTATATGAGCCCAGTATGCAACTCCAGATACAGTAGGCAGAGAAGCATAAAAAAATTGGTAAATAAACCAAATGAACAGGTATACGAATGCAGGTACTCGAATGAAAGTTATGAAGAAACCTAGCGTAACTAGAGTTCTAACTCTAGAGAGAGGATAAAGAACAAAGTAAGCTCCAAGAACTCCAGAAATTGCACCTGAAGCACCTATTGCAGGGTAAGGCGAGAGAGGATCACTTAAAAAATGAAAAATGCTGGCGCCAATTCCAGAAAGGAGGTAAAAAAGAAGGTAGCCAGAGTGACCTAGAGCATCTTCTATATTGTCTCCAAAAATGTAAAGGTATAGCATGTTTCCAAGCAGGTGTAATAAGTCAGCATGAATAAACATAGAAGTAAAAATTGGAAAGAAGTTAAAAGTTTGAAGAAACCTTGCTGGAATAAAGCCATACTCTACAATTATTTCATCGTAAACTCTACTTGGAACAATGTACTCGTAAAGGTAAATTATTGTGTTAACTAAGATTATAGCATAGTTGACAAAAGGAGTTATAGTTCTTGGATTTTCATCACCAAGTGGTAACATTTTTCTTTTAACCTAGTGAAATTCTTGAACCGACTTTAGGAATTTCCACTTGTACGTTGAGATCTTCGATATACTTCTTAAAAAGCTCTGGATTTTCTCCATGAATTGGAACCACCTTCTTGGGTCTTACTTCTCTTATGACTCTTTTTAAATGAATTGGCATTATATGACCAGACACATGAACAGTATACATTGGAACACCCATTGCACCAAGCCAATTAATTAATCTATCGTAATCTATTTCTAGTTCTTCGTTAAATGGCTCGGAAGAGGAAAAAATAAACACGCTACCTGGAATTGGAGAAATTTTAAAAATTTGTTGCATTTCGACTTGAGGAATTAAGACTAAGAACTCCTTTTGCTTTTTCGATACGTCTTCGGGTTCTATTGTTTTCCATTCTTTAAAGATTTTTTCTTCCCAATCGTATGTTCTTTGTTTTTCTTTCATTAAAACAAATGTGTTTTCAGCTCTAACGTTAATTCTTCTATCGTTCCTCAGTGAGCTCAGGATTGCAGCTCTTTTTGGAGTAATTACTAGCTGTCTTCCATTTCTCATAGCTGCGTTGTAAAAAGAGTTATACCTATCGATGTCAGCTATAGCAAAGTCTCCAATCACTAGCCCTTCGCAAGAGTGTGTTATTTCACTTATTTTTTCTTCAACCTCTTTCTCTGAAGAGACGACGCCATCTAGCATATTTGTATGCTCAGTTATAAGCACTTCTATTTGTTGCTCTTTCATTTTTCTTATGAAGTCTTCAGTCATACTAAATTTAGGGCCATGCGTCCTGAAGTCTCCAGTATAGGCAATGCTTCCTTCTGGAGTTTTAATTACAAAACCATAAGAACCTGGTGTTGAATGATCAACATGAATTGGAGCTATTTCTAAGTTACCAATTTTTATTACGTCGCCAGTATGAAATGATTTTAATATTTTTCCATGAATATCGCTCTCGATGCTTTTTCTTGAGGCCTCATTAAGAGCTTTTAATATGTTCAATGAAGCTTCGCCCGCATAAGTAGGTATGTCCTTCCTTAGAAGGCCTATGTGCCCCGTATGGTCGCGATGTGCATGTGAAAGAAAAAGCGCATCAAAGGGTTTTTCTAGCTTTTCACTGTACATTTCTGGAACGTTTGGAACAATGCCTAACTTCACTAGTGTTTCAACATCCCTTGGAATGATGAACGGATCTGAGAAGAATTTCCTTCTAGATTGATAAGACAACCCAAAGTCAAGCATTATCGAGGTTTCTCTTGTGCTGATGAGAATCTTGTTTCCTCCAACTTCGTTAACGCCTCCATACAAAGTAATGTTAGTTTCCATTCTTGAGCCCTTCTTAAGCTAGCTAAGTAAGGAAAGTAAAAGTTTTAAATATTACTTACACGACGTTTAAATCAAGAATTGAGCGAAACAGAAGAGTTTAATTTTGAGGAAATAAAATCAATTCCTCAAAATCAAGTGTTACTAGAAGGCTTACCAGATACAGGCTTACTTGGTACAATAGCGGCAGTTCACTTAGTTAAGCAAAAAGCTTTAGAACCTTCTGTTAACGTAGAGTCGGACCTAATATCACCAATAGTTGTTGTAAGGCAAAATAAGCTTTATAGTCCAATTTTAATTCACTCAAATTCTTCTCTTTCAGTACTGACTTCAGAAGTTCCAATTTCAGCAGAAATTAGTAAACTGTTCTCAAGGTCGTTGTGCAATTGGCTAACAAAGAAGAACTTCTCCTTAGTTATTTCAATAGGAGGACTAGCAGACCCAAATAGACTTGAAACTGAAACGCCAGCAGCATATTTTATAACGAACATAAGAGAAAAATTACAAGGCAAAATTAACTTTAAAAACATGAAACCTTTAGACTCTGCCTTCTTAGCAGGACCTAAGGCAGTTTTCCTGTACTATTGCTTTAAGTACAACATCCCCACCTTAGGAATCTTTGTAGAGTCATTTCCAAATTATCCTGATCCTGGAGCAGCTGCTGTAGCACTTAATATGTTAGTTGGAATAGAGGAGATGAAGTCTGATGTCTCAGAACTAATTAAGTCCGGTGAAGAGATGAGGGTGAGGTTTAGAGATCTAATGAGGAGAACGTCGAACGAAATGGCCAAGGCTGGAAAATCGAAGGAATTTGAAATGCCATCCTTGCTTGTTTGAGGTGATGAAAATGAGTGAAGACTTCTTTTATGATTTTATGAAGGAACTAAGAAACTTAATTAGAAAGGCTAGAGAAGAGGAGGAAGAACTCATGAGAGAAATTAAACAGTTTGAAGAAAGAGAAAATTGTATAGTCCCACTTTATGAATTAAATGAAACTCCAGAAGAGTATATAGTAACAGTGGATTTGCCTGGAGTTGAAAAAGAGAAAATAGACTTAAGGATAAGTGAAAGAAAGTTGTACATAAGGGCACCATGCAGCTCAATAGTTGCTAGAAGGAGAACTTTAGGCAAACCAACAAACTATGTTTTAGAAATAAGCTTACCAGGAGAAGTAGACGTCGCAAGCGCAAAGGCTAAACTTAAAAATGGAGTTTTAGTTGTAAACTTAAAAAAAGTAGGTAAGGGTTTTGTAATAAAAGTAGATTGAGATGCTCCAGCAAAAACTTTACAGTAACTCTTCAAACAAAAAACAAAGTCAAGTGAATATTTGCTTACTGTGCAGAGGTACAAAACTTCTTTGTGGAAAGCCAACATGTCCAATACTTGTTAGGACTTCAAGTATTTCTAAGCTTGAAATTGCAAATAGAAATGAGATCTTTGGGTCAAGCCCACCATCTGTATTCGTTGGAAGATTTGGTTATCCAAAAGTTATGGTTGGGCCTATGGTACCTCCTTTCCAAGGAGATACTTCTTACTTGTCCAAGTTTAACTATTGGTATAATGCACAAATAGAAGAGTATGTTCAAAGAGTTACTTCTTTAGTAAGAGGAATGTACCCAGTAAGAGCAGATAAGCCACCAGAAAATTACAACTTTCTTTTAAACTTACATGACTTAGCGCTTTCAAGCAAGCCTGTAGATACGCATGTGGATTTTAAGGGTAAAATTATATCAAAGATTTACTTAAGCGAAGACGTACAACCATTTGGCCCATATGGATACCTAGAAAGAATGGAATACACACCTTCTACTTCAGACAAAGCAATAGAGAAAGTTTACTACGATAAGGACTTAAGGGCAACAGAGGCAATTTGGAAACTTTATGAGCAAAAAAGAAGCCTTTACACTATACAACAAGTTTTTAGTTTAGGGATGCTTGGCTCAAAATATAGAAGAAAAGTTGTTCCAACAAGGTGGAGTATAACAGCTGTGGACGACTCTTTGGCAAAGTTCCTAATGAACAAAATTAAAGATTTTCCAAGTATAGACGAATACAGAGTATTCTTCTCAAGTAGCATGGGTAATGTTTTTTCAGTAATATTGATTCCAGGAGGTTGGAGGTATGAGTTCATCGAAATATTTCATAAAGGGTCAGTTTGGAATACGTGGAGTGAAGCACCAGCAATAGCGGGCGACTTTGAAGGACCAGATGGAAGAACAACATATGCTTCAATAGGTGGTTGTTACTATGCTTCAAGGTTTGCTACACTGGAGTACTTTGACAAAATAAGGCGCTCTGGCGGTGCAATAATAATTAGAGAAGCCTTACCATCTTACTACATGCCAGTCGGAGTGTGGATAGTTAGGGAGGGAGTAAGAAAAGCATTGCAAGAAAACTTCAAGAGTTTTTCTACATTAAACGACGCTCTTAAAGAAGCATTCTCAAAGATAAAAGCAAACTTTAACGATGTTCTAATTAACTCAAACTTACTTAAATCTTTGTTAAGACAAAGAAAATTACAATTTAACTACTAAACTTCTGAGTATTCCTTTTCTTTAAAGCTTCTTATTGCTTTAACTACTATCTCTTTAGCATCCTTAGAATCAGCCCATCCAACTATCTCAACAAACTTTCCTGGCTCAAGCTCTTTGTAGTGCTTAAAGAAGTATTCTATTTGTTTCTTTGTAGCTTCTGAGAGGTCATTGATGTCATCAATTACGCTTGTTTGAGGATCTATGCTTTTTGTTGGAACTGTAATCACCTTAACGTCTTTACCCCTTTCGTCCTTTGTTAGAAGTGCTCCTATAGGCCTTACTTTGATTACTGAACCTGGAACAAGTTCAGCGTCGCAAAGTACTACAGCGTCAAGTGCATCCCCGTCTTCTGCTAAGCTTAGCGGGACAAAACCATAGTTAAAGGGGTACATAAAAGAAGTAAAAAGAAATCGGTCTACAGTTAGCATACCTGTTTTTTCATCTACCTCGTATTTTACGTGTCCTCCTTTTGGAATTTCAATAACTACGTTAATTTCTTCAGGCGCCTCTTCCCCTGGGCCTATATACCAGAGCGGTCTCATTCTATTGTCTATACTTAAAAAAGCAG
>JAAOZO010000087.1 GCA_011605715.1 Nitrososphaerota archaeon
TCGAATAAAATAAAGCAGTTATTGCTGAATGAACAAAGCTTAGTATCAAAGACAGTTGCATGTTCTTAGCAATGAACCCCAATAAGAAGTATAAGAGGTATACGTTTCTTCTTCCATCAACTACAGCAAAAATTCTGTCTGTTCTACTATAAGTTGTTAGAGGAACACAGGTAGATGCTTTAAACTGCATGTACAAATGCTTAATGAAAGAGTTAAGGATTATTATGAGCAACCCTAGAATAACGTTTGAAAAGTCTCCTGTAACGGAGAATACTGCTAATGAAAAGGAAGCATACCAAACTTCTTCGTAAAGAGTATCAAAGGAATGTTCCAGCTCTCCAACTTTTGAAGAAACTCCTCTAAGCCTAGCGATCTTTCCATCAAGTCCATCTGTTATTGAAACAAGAAAGGCAAGAGCAAGACCAAGCAGAAAGTTGTTTAGCAAGAACAGCGCTGCTACAACGTATGCTAACAAATTTGTAACTATAGTGACAAAGTTTGGAGTTATACAGCTAACTTCTACAAGATAAAAGGACAAGAAGTCTTCAATCCTTTTGTTCACACGAGAAGTGAAATGGATTCCCTTTTGACCCCTTTCAAGTAATGCTTTTTTGCAACTTTTAGGTCATTCTTGCCATTAACTTTAAAGACAAATGGAGATAAAGTTCTCTTAAGGTTAACAGAGTAGGAACTGTTCGAAGAAACATCAACAAAACTTATTCCTCTATCTTTAATGGTTGTAAAAAGTTCGTAAAAGCTAACAGTAGACTCTTCATTAAAGAAGCTACGAAGAGTTCCAAGTTGATCAGAGGTAATGTAAACTAGGCCTGAATGGGAGCTATGGCCAGGGGTTTTAGAGAATGAAAGATTAGCTAAGCAAGTAGTTATAGGTGCTTTTACTCCTAAAAGCAAGTCGATGGTGCTTTCATCAAAAATTACGAGATTAAAGAGGTTACTTTCTCCGAACTACTTAGAATGTTCTTTGTTGACAACAGTACACTTAACTTTCATCTAAAGAAGTTGGATGGATTAATTAAGCAACTGCCAAACAAAAAATATACTTTAACCGAAATGGGTCAAAAGGCTGCAGAGATTCTTCGGGAACTGAAAAGCGCAACTCTTCAAAGCAAAGTTCAAAGCTTTCAAGAAACTGTTGAACTTTTGCTAGCGCCTACGAAAAAAAGAATTCTAGCTGGCCTAATTGACTTTTTGATAGGCTTCGGAGTTTTTGTTTTGCTTCCGCTGATCTTTGCCCCACTAAGGTGGAGTCTTGAATCTTTGGTTTCTTCACCAGAAAGAAATCTTTTATTTCTTGTACTCTTCTGGTTTTACCTCACTTTACTGGAAGGATTTTCTGGACAAAGTTTAGGCAAAGTGTTCATGCAAATAAAAGTAGTTAGGGTAGATGGAAAAAATTAACGTATGACAGAGTTGCAATAAGGAACTTTGGAAAAGTCTTTCTCCTGCCAGTAGACCTTCTTTTAGCTCACTACTTCCTAAAGGAGAAAATGTACCTAAGATACTTTGATAAGTTCGCAGGCACAACGTTGACATTCTCCACGACTGAAGTCGGGAGATTCTCCAATCTCTACTTCCTCACCACTAAGCCTACAAGGCATAGGCGAAGAAGCTTCACTTGGAGTTAAGGGCTTAGTCAAAGAAGCCCCGCCTCTAAGCATATAGCTTAGGGCAACTCCATCAGCATCTTTAGATGCTTCATCTCTTATGCTTAGGGTGTACATCAGCAGAATATAAACTTTTCGCAATTCATCCCAGAACTAAAGTTCTAGGCTTTCTTGTCGAGTTTAGTTGTAAAGTTACAATGTTAGGCTAAGATGATGAAAATTTCAAAGCAAGTAATCTCGTTTTTTATTTTAAATTACAGAACATATTCTTCAGAGTGCTCAATAAAAGTTTAAAACTTCAGTCTGCTAAGCAACGAACTGAATAATGATAGGAATAGTACTTGCAGCTGGCAAGGGTACTAGACTTGCACCCTATACTGATGCCGTAGCAAAAGAGATGCTTCCTGTTGGAGAAATCCCAATCATAGAGTACAACTTAAGGTACTTGGAAAGAGCAGGAATCAGTAAAGCGTTCATAGTCCTTGGCGAAAGAAAAGATCAAATTCTTCACTACATTAGAGATGGAAAGAGGTTCAAATTAAAGGTTGCTTACTTGTTTCAAGATGCAAGAGAAGGAGTTGGTACTGCAAAAGCTATTAGCGTAGCTGAAAACTGGACGAACGACAGCTTTATAGTTTTGTACGGAGATACTTTCTTCCATCCTGGAGACTTCATAAAAGAGCTCATAGACTATCACTTAAAGAAAAGGGCCGTTGCAACAATTGGCTTATATGAAGTTGCAAACCCAGAAAGGTTTGGAATTGTAAAGCTAGAAAACGAGAAGATAGTGAACATCATAGAGAAGCCAAGCAAAGCAGAAGCAAAGGAGTACTTAGTTAATGAGAAGTATTTAGCAAATTCTGGACCTTTAGTATTCGACAGTATTATTTTTGATTATATAAGGAAGACTAAGCCTGCTCAGAATGGAGAATATCAGATAACGGATACGATAAAACTAATGATAGAGGACAACTTACCTGTTTATGGGTTTAAGATTCCTCAAGATGTTTTCTGGAGAGACATAGGAACCCCGGAATCTAGATTAGAAGCAGATGCCTATGTACTAAAGCATAAAAATATATTGTAGTCATCACGACTCATACTTAGTTTTATTATTAAAATTAACTTTCTTGTTACGTCATCTATTTGCAAACTTTAAACATAAACTAGTCTCATGATCTGAGTGGCGACTCATCAAAAAAGAAAGGTTTATATCTCTGTATTGTACATAGTTATATGAAGATGGTAGCAAAAAAGAAATCAAAGAAAAAGAAGTGATTCTTTTTCTTCTTTTTATTTTTTTATGTTTCAAAGATTTTGTACGGTAACGAGATTTTAATTGGTAGGATCATTGGAACTTTCTTCTTATAATCGTAGTACTTGAAGCCAAACTTCTTGTAAAGTTCTTTGTCTATACTTCTGCAAACTATTATCCAAACAAAAATGAAGAGAAAAGTTAGAACTAGAATGAAGAGGCTAAAGAATAGGGTAACAAGCCCAAGGTTAGCAAGAATTATGCACAATACTAAAGGAAACCTTACCTTTGAGAAAGCTCCTTGGCTTACAAAAGTTTTCTTTTTGCTCTTGCTTATGCATCGGATGTAGTCAAGTGCTGACTTCACAAATATGAAGAACGAAACTAAGAATAAGGAGCCACCAAGAATTAGTCTAACTATGCTTATGCTAAGAATTTCTTCTCTTTGAACCGCCACCATTGCTAGAATTGGAAATTCGTTGAAAAGAGCAGTTACAACGAACTTAGAGTTTATGAAATTCACGATTTTACAAAAATGCCTCGAAGATAAAAAGTTTTTCTATTTTGACCAAACTATTTTAGGATCATAAACTTTCCATTGAATAAGTTCGATCGTGACTCCATTGGGATCTTTGAAGAAAGCTATCTTTGGACCACCAACCGCAATCGTAGGTTCACTTTCAAACTTAACACCATTCGATTTTAGTTCGTTGCAAACTTTTTCGACATCGTCAACTTCTAGAGCGATATGTTTTATTCCAACATTCTCCCATTTTTCTTCTGTGAACTTAGCTTCACCGCTAACTAAGCCAAAAAGTTCAAGCGTTGCATTGCCAGCATCTACAAAAACTATCTTTAAGTCTTTAGACTCAATGGTTCTTACTATTGGGAACTTTAGCACTTGCGTGTAAAACTTAACAGATTCTTCTAAGTCTTTGGTTAAAATCGAGACGTGGTCAAATCTTATGTCTTTGCTCATGACCTTTGAGCATCTAAAAGAAATAAAAACTTTTTGAACTTCGTTAAGAATTATGAATGATGTAAGAAGATAAACCGCCGAAAGAGGATCGTACTTTCGGATGAAATTGTTTACTCGAGTAGAAAGAGTTGATGAGGGCTTAATGAACCAGAGAAACTCTAGACCTTACGAATTCCAAGAGTTACATAAGTCTATTTAAGACTACGTAGCTTAGAATCCTATCACCACATGGATGATCAACTTGTTGCAACGCTTCAACTTTATTGTCTTTAGTTTACTTAAGTTTACTTATAAGCACCAATGTTTTTAAACAATTTTACTTTAGTCTTATTTCTATGTATTTTGAGCCTATTTACCTTGAAACTCTGACTAGGTAACTTTTAGAGAGTGTTTGATAAGCTTTAATTTCTTAAGCTTTTTGTTTATTCTTTAGACTAAGTTCGTTTTTAACGATAAAAATCTTGGTATTGCAAATACCAAAAAGTATATAAATAATTGGTATTCAGAATACCAATATGGAAAAATTAAACCCATGGTGGAAAGGAAAAGAAGCAATAGAAGAAGATGAAGATTACAGAAAGTGGAAAGAAAGTAAAACGAAGTGGATTCCTTCTTTATTAGAAAAAATAGAGCTAAAACCTTTCTCTCTTCACTTTTTGTTCGGACCCAGACAAGTTGGAAAAACGACTTTACTGAAGTTACTCGTTAAAGAACTCCTTGAGCGAATAGAAAATCCAAAAGCGATTTTTTACTATAGATGTGATAAGCTTTCTGATTATAAAGAGCTTGATGAAATCCTTAAAGAGTACTTAAGAATAAGAAAGAATGAGAACATAAAAACTTCTTATATTCTCTTAGACGAGGTTACGTTCCCAAAAGAATGGTTTAGAGCAATAAAGTTCAGGAGATCTAAAATCTAATTTCTCTACTACGATTCTCTTTGGCTTGTATATTTTTACAACAACATTTAAC
>JAAOZO010000182.1 GCA_011605715.1 Nitrososphaerota archaeon
CTTCCAAACCATGCTCCTCGTATATTTTCTTTTATTTCTTCTAACCTAAAATGTCGTTCTTCTTTAGGGGGATTTGAAAGTTTTCTTATTTCGTTTAGCTCATTAGGTTCTACATATTCCCAGTTTTTTCTAATTTCTTTATTAATTAATTCTTCGTACAGTTTATCTATTTCCCTTTCGCCTATATCTTTCACTTTTTTCTTTAACTCTTCAATTTCAGAACTGCTTATGTTTTTTCCTTCCTCAAACAGCTGGTCCAATTCATACGGAAATAATTCTCTTTTCTTCTCTAGGGTTATCATAGCTTTTCTGTCTTAAGTCAAGGAGGAAATAAAAGGTTTTTTCTTGCTTAAATTTAAGCATACTTCGAATTAAGCTTTATTCTTTTAAGCTCTTTCTTAAGAAATAAGGTTCATTTAAGGACAACGTAGACAAAAGCTGTACTTTTAGCTAAGCTCTAAATGCCCAAATGAAACCATTAAAAGATAAGCAAACTTTAAATCATAGACTGGAATCTCAAAACTGTAACCTAGCCAGCAGTTTCAATTAGATAGGCTCATATAGAAATAAGATTGAATTTAAGATCATCCTTAAAATATAGGTGCTTATAAGTAATAAAGAGATAATGAACCCAGAGAGCTTTAGATTTATGAATTCAAAGATTAAGTAAGTCTATGATTGTAGCTTAGAACCTCTTCTTATAAGAAACAGAAATGCTTAAATACTGATGTCGGTAACGATATTGGCGATGTCCTTAATCAAAAACCTTAGCCCGTTTAGAACATTGATGAAATACATTGCTAGACAATGGAAGTTGTTGTTGCTCTTCGCTTTCATGTCGATAGTGTCCTCAGAAGCATCTGTCTTAGGTCCATATGTTATCATGAACATAATAGATAAAGGTATGGTCGAAAAAAACTTTAATCAGCTAACATTTTACATTGTGGCTCTTATTGTTCTAACTATAGTTGGCTCTGTTTCTGATTTCATAATTTCATACTCTACTAGGTACTTTAGTAATAACTTAGCGAAAGACCTTAGATTTGACTTATTTAGGAGCATCCAATCAAAGTCCTTTGCATTCTTTGATCGGTCAAGGGTAGGTCAGCTAGTCTCTAGGATGACAAGCGACGTTGATGAAATAAGAGGCTTTTTTGACTTCAACTTAAGGTTCCTCACTTCTAGTATCTTAACTTTTGTGTTAGCTCTTGCAACGATGGTTACTCTAAACATTGAGCTAACTCTAGTTACACTTGCTTCTCTTCCAGTTATGCTTCTTGTAATTTTTCTGTTTAATAGAAAGATTTCTCCTATTTTTTGGGATATAAGAAATAAAGTTGGACAGCTTACTGCTACACTTCAGGAAAGTTTATCAGGCTATAAGCTGGTGAAGGCAATGGCAACTGAAGATCAAGAGATAAATCGTTTTGACGCTGTAAATCGTTCTTTATTACTTTCAAACTATCAAGCTTCTAAAGTGCGTTCAATTTACTTGCCTTTCACTGGATTGATTGTCTCTTTAATCTATGCTTTGCTCATTTGGTATGGTGGACTCTTGGTTATAAATCAGAAGATTATGATAGGTGAAGTCGTTGCTTTTGCTACCTACATGGGTATGTTCGTTGGACCAGTTAGAATGTTGGGGTTTATGTATGAAGGCATGAAAAGAGCTTTAGTTGCTATGAGACGGCTTACAGACATAATGGAAGCTAACGTTGTTATTCCTGAGAAGCCAAATGCAATTGAACTTCCTAACTTAAAGGGAAAAGTTGAGTTTAGAAACGTAAGTTTTAGTTATAAGGATGAACCTACATTAAAAGATGTTTCATTTGTTATAAATCCTGGGGAAAAAGTAGCCGTAGTTGGACCAATTGGTTCAGGTAAAACTACGGTACTCAATTTAATACCAAGATTTTACGATGTTACATCTGGAAAAGTGCTTATCGATGACGTTGATGTTAGGGATTTAAAGCTATCTTTCTTAAGGAAAGTGGTTGCTGTAGTTCCACAGGAAACTTTTCTTTTTCCAACAACGATAAGAGAAAATATAGCATTTGGTAAAAAAGATGCTTCAATGGAAGAAATAATAGCTGCAGCAAAGGCAGCTCAAATTCATGACACTATTGAGAAGTTTCCAAATGGGTATGAAACATTAGTTGGCGAAAGAGGAGTAACTTTGTCTGGAGGGCAGAGGCAAAGGATTGCTATAGCAAGGGCTTTACTAGTTAATCCAAGAATTGTTTTGCTTGATGACTCAACAAGTAGCGTAGACGTTGAGACAGAAAGTGCTATACAGAAAGCTCTAGATAAATTACTTGAAGGTAGAACTGCAGTTATTATAACGAACAGGCTTTCAACTGTTCAGAAGGCAGACAAAATTATTCTGATGAACGAAGGCAGGGTTGAGGCTATAGGAAAGTTCAACGAGCTGTACGAAAAAAGCGAATTGTTTAGATCTTTGTTTTCTAAACAAATGGAAGAGTTAGTTTTCTCTAAAGAGGTGAATTAGAAATGGGTCTTTGGATGGCAAGAATGGGAACAGATGAAGAACTTGAGAGAAAACTTTCAGATAAGGAGTTGCTAGCTAGAATAGTTAGGTTGCTTTCTCCATTCAAGAAAAAGCTTTTTCTTATTTTCGTACTCTTGCTAGCAGGAAGTGTAACTTCAATCTTAGGCCCTTACATCACTTCTCAAATCATAGACATTTATTTACCAAAAGCAGACATTGATGGTCTTTTTCATATGGTTTTACTTTTTATTTTTGTCTCCATACTGGATTGGCTTATAACTTCATATAGAACCTACATTATAACAAATCTTGGGAATGATTTTATATATAACCTTAGAAAAATGCTTTTCAATAAACTACATTCTCTTTCCATGAGGTTCTTTGTTAATCATCAGATAGGATGGCTAATTTCAAGAGTGTTAAGTGATGTTGATGTTGTTAACAATGTCTTAGCTACTGGGTTAGTAACCGCTATTAGCGATTTAGTAACTATCGTTGCAATAGCTGCCTTTATGATCTATTTAGATTACCAGCTAGCTCTAATTTCTTTCATAATTCTTCCTGTACTTGCAATTGTAACCTATTACTATGGTGCGAAGGCAAGGGAAGCTTTCAGGAAAACGAGAAGAAAAATTTCTGCACTAACTTCTAATGTTGAACAGTCTTTAACCGGAGTAAGAGTTATTCAAGCATTTAACAAAGAGAAAGAACAAATAAATAAGTTCGAACAAGTTAATAAAGAGTATGCTTCTTCAGAAATTGAAGCTGCTAGGATAACCGCTGGCTTTATGCCAGTGGTAAACGTAGTTCAAACGTTTGGGACGATGTTAGTTCTATACTTTGGAGGCTTAAAGGTAATAAATGGTACTTCTGAGATTGGCATTGTTTTCGCCTTTGTCCAGTATATTACTAGATTCTTCTTTCCAATAAGAGAGATTGCAATGCTTTACAACAATTTCCAAGTAGCAGCTGCTAGTGCTGAAAGAATTTTTGCTATACTTGAAGCTGAGCCAGAAATTGTTGATTCTGAAGATGCAATCGAACTTCCAGAACAAATAAGGGGAGAAATTTCGTACGAAAACGTTTCTTTTGCTTATGAGCCGGGAGTGTATGTTTTGAAGAACATCAACCTTACCGTAAGACCAGGAGAAAAACTTGCGATAGTTGGTGCTACTGGTGCTGGAAAAAGTACTCTCGCCGCATTAACAGTAAGGTTTTATGATCCAACTGAAGGTGTAATAAGACTTGATGGAATTGATTTAAGAAAAATAAAGCAGAAAAGCCTAAGAAAGAAGGTAATTTTAGTTCCACAGGAACCATTTGTTTTTTCTGGAACTCTCATGGACAACTTAAAGTATGCAAATCCAGAAGTGCCAGACGAGGAGGTAATCAGAGTTTGTAAGGAAATCGGTTTGCATAATGTGATTGAGAAGTTTCCAAATGGTTACAACACTCAAATTTCTGAAGGTGGAATTGACATTTCTTCTGGACAAAAACAATTAATAACAATAGCAAGAGCCATTCTTGCAAACCCAAGCGTTGTAATTTTAGACGAGGCAATGTCAAGCGTTGATCCAAGTACTGAAGAAGTTGTGCACGAAGCGTTAAAGAAATTAACAAAGAATAGAACTACTATAATCATTGCCCATAGGCTCTCAACGGTTAAAGAATCTGATAGGATAATAGTTATGGCAAGTGGTCAAATAGTTCAACAAGGGACGCATGAACAGCTTCTGAAAGAAGAAGGCATTTACAGAAACTTATGGAAAACATTAGTTGGCGCAGAGCAGGAAGTAGAAGTAAGATAACTACCCTAAAAATTTTCTTACTCTAGCCGCTTCAACTATATATCGTCTTGCTTCTTTCTCATCTGTTAACAGAGAAATAAGGAAGTTGTTGGATAGGTTGTAGTGAAGTCTACTACGTAAGCTTTTTGGTCCTAACTTTATGCCTAAGTTTTTTTCTAGGACGTTAAGGTCTTCTATTATCCTCTTTAGTCCACCCTCAACTTTAAACTTTCTTGTAATATTTTCATAAAATTCCTTTTCTGAGGTTAAAAGATTAATGTTCTCATAGCAAACATACTCTGCTGCAAACGCAAGATCCTCCTTTAAGTTTAAGTAAACTTTTTCTAAGGTTTTTATTTCTTCTTCACTAAGTTTTTCTATAGCTGAAATTCCAATTATTTCTGGAGGAATACCAAGCGAGTAAAGAGCTGAAACAAAGCTTATTACTCTTGGTAGTTTTATTCCTCTTATTTCTCTAGAGTACCCAAAAAGTCCAATGTGAAGCTTTCTTGCTCTTCTGTTTGGTACATACTCTGCTAAAAAGTTTATCAGGCTAGCAATATTTTCAATAGTTGTTTCATACTCATTTTCAAATTTCTCGATAACTTTAAGTAAAATTTTTTCATCTTCGCTAGAAATGTTTGTTGACCTATCGCCATCTTTCTTGTTGTTTATTTTCGCTATCACCTCCTTTACTTCATTAAAAGGATAATCGTATTTTAATGCAGACTGAATTGTAACTGTAAAGTAGTTTTCATATTCCTTTAAAAAATTGTTTACGTTTTCTGGTCTTAAGTTTCCTCTAAATGGTGGTACTCCAGTTCCAATTATTGAATATATTCTTATGTTTGTTTCTTTTTCAACATTTTTAAGTCTTCTCGACGCAATTTTGCTTAAAATTACCGCTGGCACAATGCCATAATTTAATGCAGGGTCTGACCTCGCAATAAAAACTCTTAAGTACTTTGGTTTTACTGTTTTTATGTATCCTCCAACTATTTCCTCTATTCTTAGAATACTTTCCTTATCTTCAATTAGCGGGATGACTTCTATCTCTTTCGGTTTAAATTCTCCAACCCAATCCTTTAGTTCACATCCGTCTTCATCAATTCTTATCTTTTCAGAATCTACAATAAGCTTCCTATAGCTTTGTACAATTCTTGTTAGTTCGTAGTGAGACCTCGTGAGAGGTAAGATTACTTCAAAAATTGGAACGCTTGCACTTTCTCCATAAAATGTACTAGCAACGTCATAACTTCTCGGAATTGACTCAAGTACCTC
>JAAOZO010000054.1 GCA_011605715.1 Nitrososphaerota archaeon
AAGAAAACTGGCTTTGTAGGAGTGATTATGCTCTTAGACAAACCAACTCTTATACCAAAAATCTCAGCTAGCATATTTACTTATCAAAGGTAATACGTTGTTGCCAAAATATAAGTTTTTCTGACTTAGTCGTAATCTTAAATAAATATGTTATATTAGTACTGCTCTATTGGTTCGAATTGATCCTTACTTGCGCCGCATATTGGACACACCCAACTTTCTGGAAGTTTTTCAAATGGTGTACCTGGTGAAATATTTGATTCAGGATCGCCTACATCAGGATCGTAAACGTAGCCACATACTGTACATCTATATTTCTTCAACTTTTTGCTCGCCTTGGTAAAGTGCGCTTCTATAAGTATTTAAATTTTTCTCTGAATGGAAAAACAGCTTTAGTACAACATAATTCTACGCTACTTTTAAGGGAAGCTATATAATAAGCTTTTCTAAACCATACGACTTATAGGATGCTGAATACGACCCTAGAACTAAGATCTGCTTTACTAATAGCTAGAGAATGGAACTATAATAAGATGAAGAAGTTTAAAAAATTCCAATTGGGTTTTTTACAAAAAAGAGGACATCACGCATGAAGAAGCTGTTTTTAGAAGAAAACTACCAAAGTCAAGAAGTTCTAAGAATAAAAGATATTTTTAGAAAGCTAGTTTAACAATAATTTTAACTTTAAGGCCTTCTTAGTCGCAAAGCTTCCTTAAGCAATTTAAAGCTTTTATGTATGTAACCATTTGACTAAGAAATCATAAGACTTTCTGCCACTTATTTCGTGCCTTCCTTCAAAAAAGTCAGAATCAATTTTGTCTTCAGCATTTAGAAATCTGTAAACTTCTTTCACTTTTTCATAGGCATACTTTGCACTTTCTATTGGAAATATGTCGTCCTTTGTACCACTTTCTACTAGTAAAGCTCGTGGAGCAATTAGGGAGGCAACATCATACATTTCTCCATATTTTAATATCCCTGGTACAAAATTATCTATACAATGATAAATAGAGAGTATGCTATCCTTAAATGTGTTTAAGTATCCACTTACTACTGTTGCCTTTATTCTTTCGTCCAAAGCAGATGTGAAAAGCGTCGTTGTTCCACCACCTGAGATTCCCATCATTCCTATTGCGTCTTCTTTAACGTCGCTTCTAGTCTGAAGATAATCTATTGCTCTCATAGCATCCCAAACTCTTCTTCCTATCGTAGTTTTTCCAAGCATTAATGCCCATGTGGAAAGACTCCAACAAGACGACTGATAAGGACCTTTTTTTGCATCTTCCTCCTCTCTTCTTTCTCCAAAGCCAGCTTGTTCTGGTACTATAACAATCAACCCTCTTTTGACTAACTCTAAAGCAAAATCTTTATGATAACCTCTAGAACTTGGGTTTATTCTTTCGCTTCCATCTTCCCAAATTCCAACTAAGTCATTCTTTCCATAGCCGTGACCATGCATAGCTACAACCGCAGGAAGTTTGTTTTTATGGTTCTTAGGTACTAAAACGTAAGCAGGAACTAAAGATAATTTATCGCTTCTAAATATTACTTTTTCCCTTACATAATCTTGAAACTCTTTTTCATCAACTTTCTTCGGCTCTAGTTCTGACTTCGGGTAATCTAAGTTTATTAACTCAATTAATTTACTTCTAAATTCATCTTTCCACCGTTGCCACTCTTCGATGCTTTTTGCCTTAAATGAAAATTTTCTTTCCATTTGTTCATAAAGCTTCTTGTAATATGTAAGCGGCTTATACTCTTCCATGTCAACATTTACTAAGCGTTATTTTATAAGTTTTAACATTATCGGCGAGAAGTCCCTTGCATTCAAGCTAGAGAGAAAGCCATCTCTCTAAAGGTGTAAGTTTATTACAGTAGTTAGTTGTCTATCCAATACTTACCTACACCTAGACTAAGTATGCAATATTTTTCTGGGCATTTATTTTCTTGTATCATGATCAACTTGTTGCAAATACCTAAACTTTATTGTTTTTAGTTTACTTATAAGCGCCAATGTTTTAAACAGTCTCATTTTTATTTGAGTCTATTTATTTTGAATCTGCTGAGTAGGTGCCTTTAGTTTCATTCTTGCAAAAAGCATAAATACAACAACAGCAAAAAGTGAAAAAAGGATCAACATCTGAAATAAGTTAGAAATTGTTACTTTCGTCATGTAAGCGTTATACCCCTCTACAACTATCTTGTTATTCTTTAAGTCCTTTCCTTTAACGTGCATGTAGACCAAATCGTAGTAGGCTCTATAATTCTTAAATAGATTTTGAGAAAACTGATTTCCATTAAAGTAACTTAATATTGGAAAATCTTGCCAATTGTACAGTGAAGAGTAATACATGTAAAGAACGAATGACTCTTGCCACGTAACTTTCGGATTATAAACAAATGTTGCAAGCTCCATTTCTACAGAGGTGTTAAGTTTCTTTGCAATCTCATTAACAGTACTAAATCTGTTTGTATCAACATTTGAAAATGCAAAATTTGGTTGTAACATTACGTAGTCAAATCCAAGTTCTTGCCATTTGTCGACCCCTTCTGCTCCAAAGTAAGGAATCCAATAGAATTTGAGCCCAAGTAAATGCACCAAACGAGAGACTCCTCTAACTAGTTCATAGTCTTGGCTTGGAACGGTTTCACACATCCAGTAAAATCCAATTAATTTAAGCTTGCTGTAGTTGCCTTCGTTAAATAACTGAATTGTTTTAGTTACATATGTTTTTACGTTTTCATATCTTTCTTCAAGAGTTAGATTCGTAAATGGACGAGGAATCATCACAATTATCTTAACTTCACTAAGAGTTATCTGCTTTGAAACTTCTTCAGCGGCGCTGTTTAAAAGTTCCATTTGACCATTTTTACCAAAGATTTTTTCAGTTAACCACCACAGCCAAGACGTGTACGATGAACCTTTTCCATAACCCTCGTAACTCTCATTAGTGTTAGAAAACTGCCCTAAGAATAGAAAAGTGTTGAAGAAAGAGTCGTTTATACCACTTTCACTATGGTAAGCTAACAAAAGCTTGTAGTCTGACAAGGTCATATTGTTGTATTTGTCGACGTACACTAAAACGATTTGTTGTACGTTGTTGTTAACAGGAGTACTTATGCTTAAAAATTGATTTTCAAAAAGAACTAGAAAAGCAGCAACATTAAAAATGTGTTTTAGTTTAAAACTCATCTTATTTACACCTTTGCCATACCTTATTTAAAAATTTAAGAAGAAACTGTTTTTATGTTTTCTTCACAAAAATAAAGTCTTATTAAGCTCATCGAATTCTAACTAAAGACATTCTACTATATAAATTTAATCTTGTTAAACAAATAGGTAGCGTAATACTTAAATCAGTTATCCTTGAAGTTATGCCGTGACACTTCTCAATAAGTTAAAAAGGTGGAGCAGAAAGAAAAGCTTATGGGTTTTTCATGTTAATACTGGCTCCTGTAATGGTTGCGACATCGAAATACTGGATGTTTTTACTCCAAGGTATGATGCTGAACGATTTGGAGTAAAGCTTGTAGGCTCTCCAAGGCACGCTGATGTGCTTTGTGTTACTGGTGCTATAACAAGAAAAAATGTTGACAAAGTCAAAACCATCTACGAACAAACTCCAGATCCAAAGTACGTTGTTGCTGTTGGAGCTTGTGCTGCTTCAGGAGGAATAGTTAGAGAGGCTTACAATGTGTTAGGAGGCGTTGATAAGTTAATTCCTGTTGATGTTTATGTTTATGGTTGTCCGCCTCCTGCAGAGGTCATACTTAAAGCATTAAAGGAGTTGTCAAACAAAGTTGGTGAGGAACAAGATGAACGTTGAAGAAGTATTGAGTAAAAATGGTTTTTCATTTACTAAAGACAAAAGTGGAAATTTTTGGTTAGAAGTAAAAAATGAAGAAATTACTAGAACATTAACAGAACTGAAAAGATTAGGACTAAATTTCCTATCGTGTATTTCTGGGCTAGATTGTCTTGATAAAGGCTTTTGTCTAGTGTATCATCTTTCAAGCTTAGAAGATTACAGTACTGTTGTAAATGTAAGGACTTATATTAGTAGAGAAAATCCAGAGATCTCTTCAGTAAGTAGTGTATTTAAAGTTGCAGAACTTTATGAAAGAGAAGTTTTTGACTTACTTGGAATAAAGTTTGTTGGACATCCAAACTTGAAACGGCTTCTTTTACCAGAAGATGTTCCAGAAGATTACCATCCCTTGAGGAAAGCATAAAATGTCATCAATACCGCTAGGACCACTTCATCCTGCTTTTAAGGAGCCAATAAACTTCAAACTAAAATTAGAAGGTGAGTTGGTAGCTGATGCTGAAGTAAGGATAGGCTATACACATAGAGGCATAGAAAAACTTGGAGAGAAAAAAACATGGATACAATTTATTTCTATATCTGAGAAAATATGTGGTATTTGTTCATCCTCACATCAAGGATGTTACGTTCAGGGTGTAGAAAGGCTTACTGGAATTACGCCAGAAAAAAGAGGGATTTACATAAGAACACTAACTTGGGAGCTAGAAAGAATGCACAGTCATTTGCTTTGGCTTGGAATACTTATGCACGAAATAGGCCTTGAAACAATGTTTATGTACACTTGGAGGGATAGAGAAAGAGTTCTTGATGTGCTTGAGAAACTAGGAGGCAGAAGAGTTGCTTACAGTACAATAACTTATGGGGGCTCAAGAAGGGACCTTTCCGATAACTTAATTCAGCAAGTTATAAGGTTAAGTGATTTTATTTTGGAAAGGAGCAAGTTTTACGAGAACTTTATACTTAACGACAAAAGGTTTTTGGCTAGAACTAAGGGAATCGGAACACTAACTAAAGCTGAAGCGGAGGAGTTAAGTGTTGTTGGACCCGTTGCAAGAGCTTCAGGAGTCTCAATAGACGTCCGAAAGACAGGTTATGCTGCTTATGCTGATATTCCATTTGAATTAGTGGTTGAAAAAGATGGTGATGTTAACGCTGGAGCTTTGGTAAGAGTTAAAGAGCTTAGAGTCTCTGCCAACGTAATAAAGTGGATCGTTGAGAACCTGCCTCAAGGTAAGATAAACATCGAAGTTGCACCTTTTTCAAAGTTGCCAGAAGGGGAAGCTATTTCTAGGGTAGAGGCTCCGAGAGGGGAGTTGTTCTACTACCTAAAGAGCAATGGTTCAACAAATTTTGAGAGAATAAAGATAAGAACTCCCACTTTAGCTAACATCCAAGCTGTTGCTCATACTTTAAGGGGGCACTATCTAGCAGATGTTCCTGTGATAGCGGCTGGAATTGACCCCTGCATGGGTTGTATGGACAGAGTTGTAATCCTAAATGAAAAAGGAAAAGAGAAAATAATGACTGAGGCAGAACTTGTTGACTACGGAATAAAATGG
>JAAOZO010000148.1 GCA_011605715.1 Nitrososphaerota archaeon
CAACACTGCATTAATATTTACTTCAGATCATGGCTTTTACTTAGGTGAGCATGGTCTTATAGGTAAATCAATAGTTATGGGAGATGTTCATGGACTAACACCACTTTATGAAGAAGTTGCGCATATTCCCCTAGTTTTAAGGCTACCTGATTCTATGATGAGTACTAAGAAAGGACTTAAGTTAGATGCGTTAGTTCAAACTCCAGACATAACTGCTACGATACTAGAGTTGGCTGGCTCAAACCACAGAGTAGAAGGTTCTTCGTTGCTTCCTTTGATTAGAGGAGAATCTTCAAAGTTAAGAGACTTTGTCATTTCTACGCCTAGCATTGCACATGGTCCTAGTGGAGGCCTTAGACCTACAATAACTTCTGAAGATTGGTCACTGATACTTTCTTCTGCTGAAACACAAGTAGGAAAGAACGAGTATACTCTAATTGTTGATGGTAAGTTAAGAGTTCTAAAACCATTTGGAAAAATTGATACTGAACTCTACAACCTCGAAAGAGATAAACAGCAAGAAAAGAACTTAATAGATACTCATAAAGAGGTAGCTTTAGCTCTTAAAGAGAAATTTATAGAAATGTTGAGAAAGCTAAACACGAAGGAAGAGCTTATAAAACCTTGGTATAAGTGTAAGAAAATAGATCTCTAGAGCTGGACGAAAGATTAGCCTGAAATAAGTGAACTATATAAAAAGCTTGCTTCAACTATAAGCCCAAACCTTTTTTTAAAAGACTAAGTAGTTAAGGTTGTTAAAAAATCTATCCTTTTTGCAACCTTTTGTCGTACTCTAAAGTTTATTACTTTAGAGCGAGTAGATGAATTAGTAACCAATCTTTCTTAAGTACTCTCTGCTCTCTAGCATACTCTTAAATGGACTTCTTGGAGTCCAGTCCTGTTCAACAACTACCCATTTCATGTTAAGTTGAGTTGCAAAGCTAAGGATAGCTGGAAAGTCTATAGACCCTCTTCCAAGCTCAGAGAATCTTTTATTTTTCATGTCTTCTTCTGATCCATCTTTAAGATGGAGGTAAGCAACTCTGTCTTTGTTACCCTTAATAAAGCTAAGAGGATCTGAACCTCCAAACTTAACCCAGTATGTATCAACGCACAACTTTACTAGTTCTGGGTCGGTGTTTTGAATTATCAACTTTATTCCCCTTTGATCGTTAGCTATTTCATGTCCATGGTTATGGTAGCAAACCTTTACGTTATAACCTTTCGCAATTTTTCCTACATTATCTAAGAAATCAGCACACTTTAAGTAATCTTCTTCAGTTCCTTTTCCACCAGGTCCACTAAAAGTCAAGTATTCTCCTTCAAACTCTTTTAGAAGTTTTAGTGCTTGTTCAACTTTGTTTAAGTCTCCAATTCCCATGTGTAGCGCAACAAGTTTTAAATTGTTCTTGGTTAGAAGTTCTTTTACTTTGGAACCATACTTTAAGATTAATTCAGGCGAGGCCTCTATTCCCTCGTAGCCAGCATCCTTTACCTCGATTAGAACGCTTTCAAGGCTTTCTTCGGGTCTTTTTCCCCAGATTATTAGTTGAGCTCCAACTTTTAGCTTATTCATATGAGCTTTAATAACTCTTAACGATTTAAAGTTTTCTACTTTTTTACGTAAAGGCATGTTCAGAAAGCTTAAAACTTATTTCTTATGTAAAAGTAGAAGTAGGAAGAAGATAGTTGAGTGAGCTAAAAACATTCTTAGGCTTCGAAGAGGCACTAGAAGTTACGATTATCTCTGTTTCTATGGCGTGCATAACTCTAACTTTTCTATTGAAAACTGTTCCTCAAAATTTAATTTTAACTTTTATGATATGTTCAATAGAGAGTACTCTCTTTTTTATTATTGAAAGAAGCAACTACGTGAAAAAGGAAGTTCTGAAATTACTTTCGGTTTCACTTTTTTACTTAGTAATTTCGTTGATTAACAAATTTTTTCTTGATAATTTATTAAATAACGAATTAGTTTATGCGTCTTATATCATTCTTGTGATGTTTCTATCTAAAAGCTCTGTTTACCTAGCGTTCCCATCTATCTTTCATCACTTAATGGTTGTTGAAGAAGCCTTACAATTAAAAGTTATGGGTTTTTTGAAGTATGCTAGAGGCACATACCTAAGGATAAGGAAAATCCTGTTTCAAAGAAAGCTATCTGAAAGAGAAGCATTAAAGTTATCACGAAAAGCCCTTATAACCTATTTAAAAAATGAAAGAAGTCTTGAAGTCTTAAGTAAGAATGAAAAGAACTTTTCTGTTCGCACATTAGCTAAAGATAAGAATAGTTTCCTTTTTCTTTTTAAAGGGAAGACTTTAGAGTTCATGATATTGACAGACAGAGTTTCTAGAAAGATTAACGGGCCTTTATTAGTTCCAAGCATAAAGCAACTTTCTTATGCTCTTTCAAAGCACTTTGGCTTAAACTTAAAAGTTGTAAACATTAAATACGTTACTTTCGGAATTATTGAGGTTGGAATTGACAACAGCAAAGGGGTGTACTACGAAGGTATCTTTGATCTAGTTCGCAGAAGGCTGACTATTAAGAATGCTTTCCTAAGTTATAAATTTTTCCTAGCTAACTATGAATCAAACCTTGTCTTAGAAGATATAAAAAGAATTGACAAATTCAAATTTGAGATAATCTACAGCAAGGATGAAGAAAAACATTCCGATATTGTCGATGTTTCAAACATAAGGAAAGTTTTAGTTCAAAGGAAAAGCTAAAAAAACTTTATAAAATAAAATTTTTAAAGTTAAAGAGGAAAGTCACTATGGATAAAAATTCTACATTTCTGCCAGAAGAAGCGTACTTGCTGTTTTGAAGGCAAAAACAAGACTATCCTTTTTTCTGATTTAACTTTATTGATATTTTGCAGAAATAAAAAGAGAACACTTCCCAAAAAATATCTTGACGATAAAGGCGAGTTACTACTTTATAAACATATAGTGTGCGGAGCGCTAAAGAGCTATGCCTCCCAATTCATGGTATTGTCTTCAAGAATGTAAGTGTAAGATTTTGAAGAAGAAACAAAAGATGGAATCGTTAGAACAACGGGTTTATTATATATCTCTAAGTGAATTAAGAAAAGTAGACAAATATTAATTCCATTTCCTTTAGTACTGTAACATTCAAGTATCCTGTGAATAATGAAGAAGATCTAAAAGGTATTGAAATTTATATACCAAAAATACAAAGTGTAAAAAATGATAAAGCTTCAAAAGGCAAAAATTATTAATTGATTCATAAAAAATGGGAAAATTAGTTCGCTTCTACATAGAACTCCTTTTTAAAGGCTAGTAGTTGAATGAGCTAGATTGCTAACTTTTAATCGTGACTCTTTTTAAGAAAGCTCATACTTCCCTTGAATTCCCTTAACAACTTTGCTTTCAACTTTCCTGAAGTATGCTCCAAATGCTAAGGCTAGTCTTTTAGCTTCATTCGGATTTTCGTCTACTACATTTTTCGTTTCTTTTGGATCTTCTACTAAATTGTAAAGCTCATCAGATTGTCCTTCTGGTCTTTGTATATAGCTCCACTCTTGGTCACGAACGCATCTGTCAACAGCTTCATAGTAACCTGAGATTGCATACTTGCGATGTTCGTCTGTTTGATTAAGTAGCACTGGTAAGAAACTTCGCCCATGCATTGAAGCTACATCATTTCCTAAGCCGATGAGTTCAAGTATTGTTGGAAGAAGGTCTGGAAATTGTACTATTGCTTTAGTCTCTCTTGCTTTTTCTCCTCCAGGTAATCTAACCATAAATGGAACTTTTAGTAGCTCATTGTATAGTCTATCTCCCCCTTTTAAGAATTTTCCATGATCTGCCAAAGGGTGACCATGGTCTGCAAGAACTACTATGATTGAATTTTCTAGGAAGCCAAGCGCCCTTAGTTCTTCGTAGAATACTCCAAACCAATAATCTACAAAGCTAGCTTCTCCTGCGTATAAACCGCGTATGTAGTCAATTTCTTCTTCGCTTGCCCAACTTTTTGCTTCTCCTCCCATTGGCAAAATTAGTCTTTTCCCTTTATAGTTTCTGCTTGTGTAAACGTCGAATCTTTCTGGAGGATCCCAAGGTTCATGAGGATCAAAGCTATCTACCCATAAGAAAATTTTTTCGTATACTTTGTTGTTTCTAAGCCATCTTATTGCCTCACTGAAAACTTTAGCAGGAAACCATTCTTCTTCGTTCTCAAAGTCTTCAGTATTTGCTAAGAATCGAGCAACAAGCTTTTTCCATTGCTCACTATAGCTCTTATTCACGTAGTTTTCTGCATTTTTCTTTTTTGGAGGTGCTGAGTTAAAAGCATCGTACTCTTGTCCTCTAATCCATACAAACGAATCGAAGCCTTTATGGAAGTTCATTCCAGGTTTAAACAAATGGTAGGTGTCTGTAATTAGTCCACTTACGTAGCCTTCACGCTTTAGGATTTCTGCTATCGTAATTTCAGTAGGATACATTGGAGACCAAGGCTTATAAGGGAGAGTAAACTGCCCAGTCATAAGTTCAGTTCTTACTGGAATTGTTGGTAATCCTGCAGGGTAAGCATTATGGAAGACTACACTTTCTTTCGCAAATTTATCTAAATTTGGAGTTTTGCATGCCGCTACGTTCTTAAATATTCTTTCTTCTTTGTTGTAAAAACTAATATGGTCCTGTCTAAAGCTATCTAGCACTACAACAATTATGTTGTACTTGCTCATTTTACGAGATCTCCCTCTTGTTTAATTGTTCTCAATTTATTAATGTTTCAGGGTTTATTGGCTTTCCTGTTTTTGCAGACTCGTTTGCAGCAAGAGATAACAGTGTGCTTTTATATGCATCTTCGTAGCGAGTAGGTATTAAGTTTTTATTGTTTTCCTTCACCGCTTCTATAAAGCTTCTGTACATCTCAACTGTAGAGTTCTGAGTTGAGTTGAATATTTTTGGTTCTTCGTTTTTCTTAAGGATCCTTACTTCTTTGTCATTGCAGTACCTTATGAGTTTCTCTCTGCAAATTAAGTCAATGTAAGCTAAGCACTCGTTTGGAAAGTTCCTGAAAACTTCAGGATAAAGAGAATAAGTAGTATACAGGTTTCCAATTACACCATTCTTGAATTTTAGAGCTACAGCATAGCTTGACCAATTATCAAAGTTGTTCTTTTTGTCCTCTTCTGTGTTTCTACCACGCTCGGTATACTCAGCATAAACTTTTTCAACTTCTCCTGCAAAGTACCTAAACAAGTCGAGAAGGTGAACTGCCTGCTCTACTACTTGACCCCCTGCTTGGTTTCTTAGTCTAATCCATGGAATTGGAGGTATGGTCCAATACCAACGGCCAACAAGCATTGAAAGTGTTTCTTCATCGATGTTTTCTTTCGCAACATTAGTGAGATTACTATACCTCAACTGAAAACCAACCGCAACTATCTTATTAGAACTTTTCACAGCATCAAGCAGATTTTTTATTTCAATAACATTAAGAGAAATTGGTTTTTCCATCATTACGTTTACTCCTGCCTTGAGGCATTGTAAAGTTTGAGAAACATGTAATGGAACAGGCGTACTTATAACAACCGCGTCTAAACTTTCTTTGTGTAACATGTCTTCTAAGCTTAAGTATCCCCTTAGCTTGTATTCTTCTGATACTTCTAGCAGTCTTTTTTCATCACTTTCGCAAATTGCTTGAATGGAAACTTCTTCAAAGTTTTTAAGTACCCTTAGGTGGTCTAAACCTCTTCTTCCCGCTCCAATTATTCCGAACTTTATCATACTTACCAACCTCACTTTATTTTTGAAGTATAAAGAAGTACTCTGTCTACTTCTAAGTTCAGTCCAGGCTCTTTACTGTAGTTTGGGTCAACAGCTTCGATCCAAATCAGCCACCTGTCGTTTCTTATCGTATCAAAAACAACCTGAGAATACGTATGAATTGGATATTCTTTATGCTCATAGCGTGAAAGTGAATTCCATGGTGCTGAAAAGACTGTTTCTAAGTTTAGATTTTTATAGTCTATCCGGTAAGCTACAAAGTGCTTTGTTAATGCAGCACCTTTAACAACTTCAAGCGTTTTAGTACCAATAAAGAATAAACTTGTAGCACCTGGAATTATGGAACCACTTAACAAGAAGTAGTTTGGTTGCTGTTCGTTGTCAACCTTTGGAATACCAAGTTTTTGCCACTCTTTTCCATCCTTACTTACTGCAAGTGCAGTACGAACCGCATTTGTTTCATTTTTCCTTGCTTTATAAAAACAAAAGTATTGCCCGTCTACTATGTCAATCGTGGAATCTCTTGCTTCTCCGTCATCATATTCTGCGTCACCCCTAATTACGAAGCCTTTCGGTTCCCATGGACCGGAAGGATCATCAGCTGTTAGAAGAAATGTTTCCCATTTGCTTTCAAAGATCCTACTTTCATCACCTGCTAAATTTTCTTGAGCAATATCTAACGAAAGATAGAGGTGATAAAGGCCTGTTTTTGGATCTCTTAAGAGTTGCTGATTTTCTATACTTTGAACTTTTGCCTTTATTGTTTCACTTAACTCTTCTTTCGAAATCCATGTTATTAAGTTGTAGTTCTCTCCGTCGTTTGCCCTATAAATTTCAACAGCATAACCTCTTCTTATTTCTCCCTCTCTTGGTCTGCTCGTCAACCAGTATTCTTTGTTTTCCTCATCAATCCATAGCTTTCCTGCTCCACACCAGGAACCAGGATTAAAGTTTGGAGGATCTAAGAGGACCTTTTTAAACTTCCTTCTTAAAAATAGAGCTTGAGGAGGATACAAGCCATACCAGCTCATAAGTAATGAAATGAGCTGGGTTCCTATTTAAGTTTTTAAAATCTGAATTGAACTTAAGCGCTTTTTGATATAGTTTGAGACTTAACTACTACCACCCATACTTGTTTGGTCCCCAGTCTTTTTTTACAAGTTCTTGCTTTGCTAAGACCATTTTGTAAGGCTCTAGGTCTTCGTAGAGTATAACACCAGGCCCTACAATAGAGTAGGGTCCTATTCTAACGCCTGGCATAAGTATGGCATTAACTCCAGTTCTACAGTAGTCTCCAATGAAAGCAACGTTTTCTCCAACTAACTTCTTTCCCTTAACTTCTACAATTGTTTTTTCATCGTCAAACCTTAATGTTCCACAAACAGTTGCTGCTCCTATATCTGTTCGTTCTCCAACTATTCCTGCTATCTCAGAGTAGTGTACTATATAAACTCCATCAAATATAATTCCAAAAACTTCAGCAGCATTTTCAACTCTAACTTCGTTACCAAGAACTCCTTGAACTAAGCTGTAGTTGCTTACTATGGTATTATCTCCAATTACACTTGGTCCTAAGATAATAGAGCCTCTATCGATGATGCTATTCTTTCCTATCCATACTGGCCCTTCTATGTAAACGTAGTCTCCTATTCTTGAATTTTCTCCAACTACAACGTTTCCGTTGATCTGAGCACTTCGAGAAATTTTCGCCGAAGGTGCAATCTGAGAACTAGTTAATTCAGCTGACATACTTTTAAGCATACTTACATTTGCTTCAATTAGGTTCCAAGGATAATCAACATCAACTATGAAATCTTCTACTCTTGAGAAAGTTATACTCTCTCCGTTTTCTATAGCGTCATTTATACTTTGAAAAAGTTCTCCTTCCAGAGGAGGCATAATTCCAACTGGCACCTTAAGCATAACTCCTGGATTTCTTTCAACATAATCCAAGAACTTATTTTTCATTGCTATTATGCCATAAGCTCTAAAGTTCAATTCCCTTGGTCTCCATACTATAGAACTAACTCTGTTTCCTTCTGTTTTAGTTCCAAAGTTGTGAGGCGCATCTCCTTCTTTTACCGCAATAGTTGCTATTGCTTCACTTTTCCTGAAAGCCTCGATCAAGTCTATGAAAGTTCTTTTTGTGGTTAACGTATCTCCATAAACTACGATAAACTCATCTTCTTTAAGTTCATTGTTCGCTGCAACTAAAGCTTTTGAAGTACCATTAGGCGTGGCTTGAGTTACATAACTAACCTTAACTCCAAATTTTTCGCCATTTCCTAGGTAGTTTATTATTCTTTCTCCAAGTTTTCCTATTACCACTACAAAGTCTTTAATCCCAATTTCCTTAAGTTGAGAAATAGTATGGTAAATTATAGGTTTGTTTGCAACAGGAAACATAGCTTTTGGTCTGGTTAAGCTATAAGGCGAAGCGCGTTCTCCATTTCCAGCAGCTAATATTACAGCTTTCATAGCAATATAATTGATAAACTTTAGTAGTTTTAAGTTTTTTGGTAAAGCTCAAAAACTAAGAGGCTTGAAATATTGTAAAAAGGTTCTAAAGTAGCTTTTTAAATTTTACCTAAAAATTTTAAGAGATTGCCAACTTAAGACTATGCACGATGCTACCTTTTTGGAACTCTTGAAGCTAATTACTCTGTATAGCTTAAACTTTATAGCGCTAGTATAATTAAATAATTGTTAATACTTCGTATAAGTTCTGCTTTTATAGCATTTCTTAACTTGCTAACTTTTTATGTTGTTTTTACGTTCTTCAAAAACGATTATAAATCTTTCAAAGCATAATATTCTCAATGCAAGACGTAGGTGAAGAAACTAACTTTAACAGAAGTTCGCTTGAGCTTCTTCCTTTACCCGTTAGGAAGCTCTTAAAGCAAATTGGAATGGAAAGATTAACTGAACCTCAAGAAAAAGCAATTCCTCTTATTATGGCAGAAAAGAATGTACTTTTAATAGCCCCAACTGGTAGTGGGAAGACAGAGGCAGCACTTTTACCAATACTAAGCAAGTTAGTTAATATTAAAAACAAAAAGGGCATTTTGCTACTTTACATAACTCCACTTAGGGCTCTAAACAGAGACATGTTTAGAAGGATCTTTAAACTATGCTCTTTACTTAACTTAACAGTAGACATAAGGCACGGCGATACTACTGCAACTTTAAGAAGGAGACAAGCACTAAAGCCACCAAATATTCTGATAACAACACCAGAAACTCTTCAGGCCATACTTCCTGGAAAAAGAATGCAAGAGAATCTAAAGAGTGTAAGATGGGTGGTTGTTGATGAAATGCATGAAATAGCAGAAAGCAAAAGAGGTACTCAGCTCACTGTAGCTCTAGAAAGACTTGTAGAAGTAATTGGTCACGACTTTCAAAGGATTGGGCTATCGGCAACGATTGGCAACCCTGAAGAAGTTGCAAAACTACTAGTAGGTAAAGGAAGACCAGTCAAAATTATTCAGGTTCCAGTACCAAAAAGTTACAAGTATGAAGTTTTTTGGCCTCAACCAAACAAAGAAGCTCTCGAACTTTCTTCAAAGCTTTATACTTCGGCAGATGCTGCAGCTAGAATAGCGGTAATAAAGAAGCTTTCTGATTCTCACACTTCTACGTTAATTTTTGTTAATAGTAGACAAGTGGCAGAAATGTTAGCCTTAAAACTTAGTTATATCAGCTCAAACATTGGTATTCATCATGGTTCTTTGTCAAGAGAAGAAAGAGAAAGAATAGAAGAAGATTTTAAGAAAGGAAATACTAAAGCCATAGTTTGCACGTCAACTCTTGAACTTGGAATAGACATTGGAAGTATTGACCTTGTAGTACAATATCTTTCACCACGTCAAGTAAAGCCATTTATTCAGAGGGTTGGTAGGTCTGGACATAGACTTGGACTAACCTCGAGAGGAATAATAATAACTGCTTTCACAGATGATGCTTTAGAAGCTATTGCTGTTGTAAAAAGGGCTAGAGAAGGCCTTCTCGAACCCACTCGAGTTCATAGTGGTGCTCTTGACGTATTAGCGCACCAAATCGTAGGGCTTACCTTAGATCATAGAAGAATAAAAGTTTCGTATGCGTTTGAAGTTATTTCAAGATCATACTGCTACTCTAAGCTCAGCAAGAAGAAATTCTTTGAAGTTTTAGAATTTCTTTCCAAGTTAGGATTAGTTAAGTTAAAAGGTGAAGAAATAGTATTAACTGAAAAGTCGAGGCCTTACTACTTTTCTAATTTGTCAATGATTCCGGATGAAAGAAGGTACCCTGTAGTTGACTTAACTACGAACAAAACAATAGGTACAGTAGGAGAAGAGTTCATTACTCTTAGAGCTAGAGAAGGTCTACACTTTATCTGCAAGGGCTTAGTTTGGAACATCGAGGAAATTTCAGATGATGGTTTCGTGTACGTAACTCCAGTTGACGATCCTACTGCTGCTTTGCCTGGCTGGGATGGCGAAATACTCCCAGTGCCTTATGAACTGGCAAAAGAAGTAGGCAAACTTAGGAAAGATATTTTAAGAGCGCTAAAAGAAAGAGGTCAAGACTATGCTGTAAGTTGGCTTTGTAATGAATTTCAAATAGATAAATATGTTGCAATTAACATAATAAAAGAATTGAAAGAACAAATTGAGCTTGGTGTTCCGGTTCCATCGAATGATCAGATACTTGTAGAGGGCTTCAGTAGGTATATAATAATTAATTGTTGTTTTGGTGAACTAGTTAATAAGGCACTTGGCTATATAATGGAACAAAAACTTTCTGAGAATGGCTTAGTTAAGAACTGGTGGGCTGATGGCTACAGGATACTCATAGAGCTTCCGTTCGAGTTAACAGAATTAAACTTTGACTCTATTGTTAGTAAGCTTTTACCAGAAAGCTCAAGAGATGTAGAAAAAATTTTTAGACTTAGAGTAAAAGAAAAGTTTCCGTTTGGTTATTACATGAAGTTTGTTGCAGAAAGATTTGGTTTAATCGAGCGAGGTCTAACTTTAAGTGAGTCAAAGCTGTTAAGTCTGTTTAGCATATGTAAAGACACACCAATCTACGATGAAACCATGAGAGAAGTCCTTCAGGAAAAAATAGACTTAAAAAATGCTAAGCAAGTAGTATCAGAAATATTAAATGGAACAATCAAAGTTGAAAAATATTTTTCAAAGGAAAGACCAACTCCAATTTCATATCATATATTAAACAAATACACAGAATTACCAGAAACGATTGCTCCTGAAGGCATTAAGAAAGATATCATAGAAAGGTTTAAGAATGCAATATTAAGTTCCAAAGTAGAGTTGATATGCATGGAATGTGGTTTAAAGCAAGGGCAAGCAACAATAGTGAACATTCCTGAAAAACCGAGGTGCTCTAACTGTAGTTCGACTCTTCTTGGCATCATACCAAAGTACGGAAGTAATATTGAAGAAATAATAAGAAAAAGATTGAGT
>JAAOZO010000003.1 GCA_011605715.1 Nitrososphaerota archaeon
AGTTAGATATGGTGTTGGTTGAGTAGTTAATTCTGGTATGTCACTAAAGCTTTTATCCACATCGAGAGATTCGATAAGATAGTTACCCCATTTATGCCAACCGGTCCCAGGTGCAAGAATTTGTATTATTGTATGTCCTGTACTTTCCACCGTATGAACACCTTCTCCTAACAAAAAGATATCATCCTTCTTTGCAACTTTAGTTTCACCATCAAGAGTTATTGTTTGATTTTCAGAAGAGAAAAGCACTGCGGAAGATGGAGTAAAGAATTTTAACTCTTGATTAGGTCTTGATCCAAGAAACGTAGTCCCATCTCCTATATAATCCTCAGATACATTACCATATGTTTGTGCAGCCATTACTGTTATATTGCCAGTACTTTTTATTATGAACTCAAATCTACCCAATCCAAAGCTTTTGAACCAGTAATTGTTTGCTGAAACATCAGCATCGGTAAACTCATGTTCAGCAAGTACGTTGAGACCCTTATCATAAATAGTGACTTTTCCTGCCTCAAGTGGCACTATTACTAGTACTACTGATCTTCCAGTTTGCTGATACGTAGCATGATCAGGAGCATAAAACAACTTCCCAACGTAACCACCAGTAATTGAAGGAACATAAACTACTTGGCCCAGGGTTGCAGAACTGACTTCAACATCACTCGTAGACGTAAGATGAAAAACTACGTCATAGCCAGCTCCAGCAGTTATGGCGTTATGCGCTACTCTTGATTGCAAAATTGTATATGAAATACCTCTTTGCTTTAATGAATCACTTGTTGAAAACTTCCCTATTGCATCCGCAAGTTTCCAGTCAGTGTCTTTAAAAGCAAAGAGGAAGAAATTGTATCCAATCAAGTCTTTTGAATACGCGTATTCATGAGTACCAGTAGCAGCTACAAAGATGAATTCATTACCTCTAAAGCCTCCATCAACTGCAGGATAAAACGTAGCAAAGCCAGAGTATGCTCCAGTATCTACTCCATAATCACCTCCACTAATCATCGCACCTACTCTTGCAGAAGTTACAAGTTTAAAGTATGTTCCATCTTTTATGAAGAATGTAACTTTCTGCATCTTATTTAACGTAGTAGAATTAAGCAATTTTCCTGAAGTTAAATCGTAAAGTTCTACTTTCGTGCTATCCTGATAACCAACTACATCCAATAAAGAATAACCAGACGGCACTGTATACGTAACTACTTTGCCATTTATAACTTCATCAACTCCATATGAAGCATTGTTGTAGGGTATGTCAGGAGAGGGAGGAATGTAACCGTAGTATACATGATTTTCTAAAGGTTGTGAACTAACTAACGCTATAAAATTTAGAGGTAATAAAGTAATCAACAACAACGTTAGAGTAAGAGAAAAAATTAAAGTTTTCAAAAAAACACCTCCTTTAAAGACTTTAGACAGTTTTGAATACGAAGAATCTTATGATGTTTATTATGCTAACAATTATGATTCCTGTTATTTCTCCAGAGATTATTCCAAGAGCTACTGGAACTCCAACTTCATCGTAAGCTTTTCTTCCACCAACTCTTAATACGGCATATTTAATGGCCCAGACTATAAGAGGTGAAAAGGTACCAATGTGCCATGTGAAGAATTCACTTGTTCCAACCATAGTACCGAGTGGTTCTAATGGCCACCAAGCAAACCTTAACCTGAGGAATAACAAAATTCCGACTAGTAAGAATCCAGCAATACCCCAAGGGCTAAGTATGCTTAATCTACCGTTATAAGAGCCAGCATCACCATCCCAGAAGTAGTCCCACTCTTTGGCAGCAGGTATCTCCATAAAGCCCCATGCATGGAGTTCAATGAATGTCAAAGGAATGACGACTATAGCTGAAACCAAAGACCCTATGAGAAGTAGTTTGAACATATCTCTAGCACTAACACCAGACATACTCGCAACTTTAAAGCTATCCATTGCGCCCATCATAGTAGAGTAATATGGACCAAAAGTGTCACAACCTGTTCCCCATCTAGAAGTATGAGTTTCTATGAATAGTTTTCCTGCTGGGAACTGTGGCGCGGGAGGCATAGTATCACCCCAGAATGGCTTATAGAAGCTTTCACCTCTAAAGAAAGTAATGAATGCAGTATAGGCTCTCAATCTTGTTAGGACAATTACCTGGAGCATAATTATTAGAAGGCCAAGAATCGCATCGAATGGTCCAACATTACTTGCAATAAATTCTGCTAATAACCCGAGTGCGCCTATTAGAACCAGCCCATAGCCTACTCTATAAGAAACTTCTCCTTCTGGTGGCTTATCAGAAATTGCAATTTTTATTGTCTGTACAAAGTACTTCCAATTGATTATAATTAGAAACACCAATATTCCTAAGCCCATACCTGTAGAAATTTCTTCAGCATAGAGAGGATATCCATGATATACCATACCATCTTTATCCCATATACCACCACTGTATATTCCAGTATAGAAACCAAAATAGGACAATACTTGTGGCGCTAAGACCACATATACGAGATGCGAAAACCACATAGAGAATAGAGAGTCCATTGGAACCAAGAACATAAATGCATAAAATAGAGGATCTGTTTTAAATGTAATTGGAGCAGCTACACTGGTTCCTATTGCTGGAAAAGCAGAAGTTAGCTGGAAAGTTCCAGTAGCCCATGAAACCATGTTTGGATTTGTGAGCCAGCCATATAAATCGGGAAAACCAGTAAATGCAGAATACAACATATAAGGTACATAAAATAGAATTCCAAGCGCAAAGGCGATTAGGAGATATTTCTTAAATCTTGAAGGTCCTTTTTGTAAGGCGGAATCAGCAATGAGCCATCCTTGAGCATGTGGAAAAGGTAAAACTTCAACATCTACCCAAAGTCTTCGCATAATCACAGCCCAGCCCAAGAAGAACAGAGCAGCCACGATATACCAATAAATGTAGTTAAATATCACCGGAGCCCACTCGCTTGCATAGGTAACAAAAAGATTCCCAAGACTTCCATGATAATACATTCCTCTTACTGCATCGGCAGAAGGCATCCAAAACATTGGCAATGCATAACCGTGTACATCAGCTGTTGAAACTCTAATATTAAATAGTGCATCTGGAGTTGTATAAAAGCCCTTATACACGGAATACCATGTACTTATCATAACTGCTACATAGAGTAGTGCAAATGTTGTTTTGCTTATTTTTACTATTCCTCGATCCATGAGAAGAAGCATAATCACGGCAAAGACATATGGAAGAGGCATAGCGACAAGTAGACCACCTGATGGACCAATGTTAATTCCTCCTGTACCCCAAGCAGCAGGTAGAAATAGAGTTTCAGTCGTTATGAGCGCAGTTAAAAATACTATGAAGATCGTAAGGTAGATCCAAGTTTTTGTTGATATTTTGACTTCTTCTTTTTTTACTTCTGTGCTAGACAATTCTTTTTTCACCATACAAATGCAAACTAAGGGAGTTTATAAGCTTTATGCTTAGAAAATAGTAAAACTTATATACTTTATTCTTTTACTTTTGATTTTATAATGGTTTTTTAATAGAAATTCTAAAGTACAGTATTAAGATCATTAAAATAAAAGGATTAGGCTTTTTATAGGTAATTTTTCAATAAAGTAAAAAAGAGCTTTAAAAAGGTAGAAGCCACTGAGATTTTATAACACAAATTATTAGAATTCTTATGAACTCCATGAGAGTGTCTCCAAGAATGTAACCAGATACGACTAAGTAAGAGTAGCGTTGCCATTTTTCCTTGAAAGCGGGTGCAAGAACTTTCGCTCCAATTAAAGAACCTATTAGTTGCGAAAAAGCGAAAGGTATGCCTAGCAGAGCACCTGTTATACTTATGATCAAAAGCGCAGGAGTTTTTAATAAAAAGGAAGACATAATGTAAATTGTAGCGCCTCCAACAAATCCACCAACTAGCCATGTAGGCCTAAAGATATAACCAGACCAGCCCCAAACTAGTAGTCGTGCCCAAGAAACAGCGTCAACTGGCCACCCAGTCACTGTATATGGATAAGCACTCGAAGGCATAGGTGAAATAAACCAGAATAGATTTACAAGTATAAAGCTACTTACTAAACTTAACGTTATGAAGAGACCGTAAGCCTTAAAGAATTCTGAATGTTCTACGTTAACCAAATCGGCCTGTAATAAAGCTTGAGCAACAGATGACCCTCCTATAAACGAGGGGGCTACGCCAGCCACTGTACCAATTATGCTTCCAGATAGAGATGCAGGGAGAGGAACAAACCATATATC
>JAAOZO010000197.1 GCA_011605715.1 Nitrososphaerota archaeon
CTTCAGTTTCATGGCACGTATTGGTTTAAGGTAAATGATGCAAACTTATTTGTGAATGAAATCGTTGGAGGCCAAAGCTTGTTTGACACAGAGTCTCTGAACAACTTCTTAAGAGGATACTTCAACGAAGGTTTAATAAAGCTACTTTCAAAGTATAGTATAGTTGATGTGTTTACTAACTTAGACAGGGTGAGCTCTGAAGTAAACGCTAGACTACAAGAAGAATTCAAGAGAATAGGCCTTGACCTGTTAGATGTTAAATTTGAAGGTGTTGACACTTCGGATGACTGGAGGCAAAGAATATTCTGGATCAAACAAACTGGGAGTGCTTCTTATGTGATGCAAATGGATACTGCAAAGCAGGTTGCAAAAGAACTTTCTAAGAGTCCAGGTGCTGCAGTTGGTGCTGGAGTTGCTATAATTCCTCCAGTTATGTATCCTCCACCACCTTCTCAGCAACCTCCTCCTACACAAGCAGCTCAAACTCAGCCTCCTCCACCTCCAGCTACACAACAAACGGCTCCACAGTTTGTAAAGTGCCCCTACTGTGGTTATTCTTTTGTTCCAGTGGGTGCAAGATTCTGTCCTCAGTGTGGTGCTAAACTAAAATGGTGCCCGAATGGTCATTTAGTAGCTCCAGATGCGAAGTTTTGCCCAATTTGTGGTGCTGAAATAAAAGAAGAACAAAAGTGATTTAACTAAGTATGCAGGAAACCGTAGTTAAGTGCAGAAGGTGCGGTGCGCCTATAGAGTACACTCCAGATAGCATTTTCGTTGTGTGCTCCTACTGTGGATACACAAATTGGTTTGTTGACGAGTCTAAAGTTCAGATTTTTGTTGTACCTTCTAAACCTAGAGACAAAATACTGGAAGCATTCTGGAATAGGATGAAGAAAGATAGCGATATGAGTAAAGTAGTTCAGGAGCTAGAAGTAGTAGACACTTACGGTATCTATGTTCCAATTTTCATATCTAAGGTTGAAGTTTTTTCTACGTGGAGCGGAGTTGAAGTAAGAACAGTTTCCTCTGGTAAGCAAACAAGGGTAGAAAGAATCCAAAGAGAGGGGAAGTTTTCAGATAAAATGTTAATTTCTATTCCAGCAAGAAGAACTGCTGAAGAATTTGGTTTAGATGAACTAATTTCAAAAGTAAGCAGTTTACCTCCAAACTACATTAAGCTTGAAGAGTCAAACTGGGATGATATTAAGCTTCAAGTCTTGAATGCTGAAATTAGCCAATCTGAGGCAGTCGATGAAATCAAAGATAAAGCGGAAGATCTCACAAGACAAAAAATAAAGATTAGTAATAATTTAAGTGAATTCAATTTTTACTCTTGTAGCACTACTGTGACAGAAGTAAATTTGTTGTTGGTTCCACTATGGATAGTAACATACAAGTACAAAAATGGAGTCTACAATACTGCAATTTCTGGCTATGATTTAGTCTTTTTAAAAACTACAGAACCAGTTTTCTTTCGTCAGAGAATTTTAAACTTAGTTGGTTCTTTGGTCGCAGTACTTGTTGGAGTAGGCGTAATTTCTTTATGGCTAAGAAACATTGGTAGTTTTGGCAACTCTAACAGCAGTCTCTTTTTTGTCGTGGTTGGTCTTGTTTGCTTTATTATTGCATATTCGCTTTCAAGTACTGCAATAAGCGACGTTAGAGTTGAAAGGTGGCATTAGTTGAAGCAAGTAAAGTGCCCAAATTGTGGGGCCTCCTTTGAAGTTATAGAAACTGCATCATTCACAACCTGTCCTTACTGTGGCTATACTTTTAACTTACAAACTCTTCAAGAGTGGGTCCACTACTTCTTTCCGGTTTACTTTAACCAAAATTCAGCTTGGCTAAAACTAAAAAGCTTTATACTAAGAAGGTATGGCGTTCCTCATGACTTTTACGAATCTTCAAACATAACAAATATAACTCTTCACTATATACCATTGCATGTCTTTCATACAGAAGCTGAAGCGACTTGTCAGTCAGGAAAAGGTACTGCAACTTACCATAAGGTTCTAGACCTCGCAATTCCTGCCTATAATGGTTTTTGGTTCGATTCTCTCTTAAGGTCTCATAAGTTTTCTGTTAGAGGAAGAATTTTCTTTAAACCTTCTGTACTTGAAAGAGGAAAGTATTACCCCCCAAGTATTTCAAGCGAATCTGCAAAAATCTTGTCTCAAAGTATAGTTAACTCATTAGTTTTAAGAGAAGCCAATGAAAGTTGTAAAGGCTATTCGCGGATAAGCAAAGTTGATGTAAATTACGTTGGCTTAGTTCATTATCCTATTTGGGAGTTTTACTACAACTACAAAAATGAATCTTACAAAGGGTTAATAGATGGAACAAATGGAAGAGTAATGTTTGTTGAGTATCCTCTAAGCAGAGAAGCAAAGACTTTCTTGTTAGTTTCTTCTGTTGCTATAGTAGCTGCTTCAAGCTTAGGAGGCATGATGATAGGTTCGATCTTAGTTAGTAACGCAATCTTAGGAATTATACTAGGTTTTATTGGCTCACTTGTCAGCTCAGCTCCTCTTTTATTAACAGCTCTGTCTTTAAAAGAAAGAGGTTCAGAAGAAATTTCAAAAAAGGATTCTCTATTATCTACAGAAGAAGTAGCCAGCTTAATTGAAAAATTCGCTGGTTTTAAGACTAACATTCCAGTTACGTTTGACATCTAAAATTTTTCGTAATTTAGTCTTCTGTTCGAACAAGAATAGAGTTCTTGTGCTCTTTTGCAACTTAGATTTAGAATTCAATTAATAGTTCTGTAAAATGTTAGTAGATGAAGAAGTATAGCTTACAGGAAGGACGATGAATCAACCAATGAACAATTGAGCAATAAACTATTACTCAGAGTAAGAATATACCGGCTTTAGTCGTGGAAATCATCAGGGCTCTGTGGTAAGGAAAGCTTACAGAACTTCCTTAGAACATAATGATTGAAGATTGGTTCCTTAACGCGATAGAAAGAGAAGTACAAATGGTAACATTAATGCTTATAAATTCTTTTTGTAGTAAAGAAATTTTTAAGCTGTAGCGTATTCAGCTTTACTCACTTCGATTTCTTAATTGAGATGAAAGAATTGAACTTAATCCAGAAACATAAGTGGGTATTGTTTTCAGGAGCTTAACTTATAAAGAACTCATAACAAAGAAAAGTTAATATTTTCCCATGTTTTTATCTATAGCATGAAATTTGGAATCATTAGCTTGGCACATATGCACGCTTATAACTACGCTTCACAAATACTAGAGTCCAGTAATCAAATTGTTGGAGTTTGGGATGATGACAAAGAGCGAGGCGACTCTTTCTCTAAGAAGTACAACGTTCGTTACTACGATAAGCTCGAAGATCTTTTGTCTTCCACAGAAGTTGAAGCTGTAATAATAACTTCGCCAACCTCTGAACACTATCAGCACATAAAAGTTGCGCTTGAGCATAACAAGCACATCCTTTGTGAAAAGCCTATGTGCACTAATGTTGCGGAGGGTAAGAAAATAATTGAACTAGTAAACTCTAGCGCTCCAAAGTTTATGATGAGTTTTCCTTCAAGGCTTGATCCTGGAAACATGTTAATAAAGAAGCTAATTTCTCAAGGTGTAATAGGCGACATTTTGGAATTGAAGGTTAGGGTTGCACATTCTGCAGCTATAGATGGATGGTTTGAAAGAAATAGTTGGTTCATAGATTTAACAAAGGCAGGAGGCGGTGGATTCTTTGATCTTGGAGTTCATGGAGCTGACTTGATGAGATGGCTAATGGGTGAAGTTGAAAAGGTTCATGGCTTAGTTATCAATCTAACTAAAAGGTACGAAATAGATGACCATGGAGTTTCAATTGTAAAGTTTTCTAGTGGTGCACTAGGTGTACTTGAAGCAGGGTGGACGCAAAGCTATGGGTACAATCCTATTGAAGTTTATGGTTCTTCTGGGTTCATATTCAAGTCATCATCTCCTGAACTTGGCCTTAAAGTTTATTCTAAAAAGCTTGGTGGCTGGATAGTACCAGATATTCCACGTGAAAGGGAAAATGTTGTTCAAAGGTTCGTTAACTTCGTGAACGGAAAAACGGAAGCTCTAGCTTCTGTTGAAGATGGCTATAAAGCAACAGAAATAATTCAAGCAACTTATATTTCTTCAAACTTTGATAGCAGAACAGTTAGTCTTCCTCTTTAAAGCTAACCTCTGTTCTTATAGCTTTCAATAAGTTTTAGTGTTCTCTCAGAAAGTTCTGAAATTCTTAAATCCTTGTGTCCTGAAAGACCAGCTTCTACAACATCGTTTAATGGCTCTTTCCATTTATTTTCGATCTTCTCTTCTCCCACGAGTGCTCCAACTATAGAGCCAACTGTAGCGCCGTTGCAATCAGTATCAAGGCCTGCAGTTACAGCAAGGCCAATACTCTTAGAAAAGTTTAATTCTCCATAAAGTAACGAAAGTACTACAATAACTGCATTGTTTATAGTGTGTACTGAATTGAGCTTTCCATATTTATTCATTAGCTTATTGTATGCTTCTTCAAAGTTACTTCCCTTCTTCCAAGTTGATATACAACTTTCTATTGCTTCGTACAGTCTGCTTGTTCTTGGAATGCAAGACAGTCCAACTTCTATAGCTTCTAATACATTTTCTAAAAAGAAACTTATTGAAATTGTAGCTGCGATAAACATTTCTCCATACACTCCATTCTTAACATGAGAAAGTGTAGCGTCACGATAAGCAAGTTCTGCAGCTTCCCATGGTTTTCCAGGAAGAACATACCCAAAAACATCTGCTCTAATTTGTGCTCCTATCCACTCTCGAAATGGGTTCCAGAATGTTGCAGTTTGTGGGGGCTTAAGACCAATTACTATGTTTCTATAAGCTTCTCTTTCAGCAGTGTATGTCATTGCATATGGAATCTTACTTGTCCATTGCTCCGCAACATCGTAAGTAGTAAAGTTAAAGCCCTTCTCTTCTAGAAGCTCTAAGTTGATTATAGTGTAATCTATATCATCATCTCTTAGTGCGCACTTTATTTTTCCTCTTAATCCTCTCTCTTTTATGTAATTGCTTAGCTTAAATTTCTCATTTTTTTGAATTAGTTCTGGAATGTAGTCCTCTAAAGGATAAGAGTCTGCAGCTTTTAAGTACTCGATAATATCTTCCCTACTCCATCCTTCGACAGGCTTTCCAAGCATGTTACCCACTATTCTTCCAAACCATGCTCCTCGTATATTTTCTTTTATTTCTTCTAACCTAAAATGTCGTTCTTCTTTAGGGGGATTTGAAAGTTTTCTTATTTCGTTTAGCTCATTAGGTTCTACGT
>JAAOZO010000210.1 GCA_011605715.1 Nitrososphaerota archaeon
GCAACCTCCAGATTATGAGTCTGACCTAAGCTAGGTGCTTAACTGGCGCCTTAGCCGTGGAGGTTCTCTAGCCAATTGGGCGACCCCGGCACAGATAATTTCTTTTGCGATAACTATTTTAAGTTTTTCTTTGGGTTTAAGGACCTTAGTTAAACGACGTCTTAAAACAATAAAAATTTATGAAGATTAAAACAAATTAAAGAACTAAACCACTGAATTTGGAAAGAAATAGTTTTATACTTGAGATACTCTTTTGAAAGAAGGGGGGCGTCGGCTAGCTTGGTTTAGGCTCTACGGCTTGGGCCCGTAAGACCCCGGTTCGAAATTTCAACGAAAATCCGGGCGCCCCCATACTTGTAATACAACAAGAAGAAATTGGTTACTCCTTGGAGTCCCATAAAATAAGGGTTCGATGAGTTTATGAAAACTTGTAGAAAGCTACGACCTAAAGGTTTTTGCGATGCTTTAACTTATTGTTTTAGTTCTACCTAAGTCTATCTGCTTTGAAACTGCTGACTACGGCATAAAACTAAGCGCTTTTCTTTCCATAAAGAAAGGATTAAAAAATGATAAGCTTTTTTCCTTTAGAACTTAAGCTTGTACCTAGAACAAAAGGAAATTAATGAGGAATTAATGTTAGGTGACGAAGCAATAGCACGAGGTGCTGTTGAAGCGGGAGTTAGGTTTGTTGCATCATACCCTGGGACGCCCTCAACGGAAATAACCACATCCTTAGTCGAATATGCAAAGAAGTACAAGTTTCATGTTGAATGGTCTGCAAACGAAAAAGTTGCGTTTGAAGCTGCTTATGGTGCTAGTCTAAGTGGTCTAAGAGCTTTGGTTGGCACTAAGCATCTTGGTATGAATGTCCTTTCTGACTCTTTGCTCGTCGCTGCCTACGGTGGCGTAAGAGGTGGATTAGTCATAACATGCGTTGACGATTCTCATCCATATAGTTCTCAGAACGCTATGGACTCAAGGTATTACTGTTTACTCGCTCACATTCCTTGTTTGGAACCCTCTACTCCAAATGAAGCTAAAGAACTAACAAAAATTGCTTTCGAGCTTTCAGAAAAATTTTCTTTGCCCGTCGTTTTGAGAACCACTCAAAGAATAGCTCATGCAAGAGGGCTAGTAAAAACTGAAGATATAAACAGTTACAACTTAAGCGTAACTCCAAAGTTTGTAAAAGATAAATCAAGGTTCGTACTTCTTGCAAAGGAGGCATATGAAAGGAAGAAGTGGCTATTCAATCAAATGAAAGAAATTGAAAAAGAACTAGGTACTTTTGGTGCTGAAGTAATATATGATACTGGAAGTAAGCTTGGGGTAGTTGGGGTTGGAATTGGTGCTGCTTATGCAAAGTATGTTGCTGAAGAGCTTGGAATCGAAGGAATAAAGATCCTTAAGTTAAACTTATCTAACCCCTTACCAAAGAAAGCTCTTATTGACTTTGCAGAAAAAGTAGATGAAGTTCTTGTGCTTGAAGACGGGGACCCAATTGTAGAGCATGCAATAAGAAATTTACTTGCTATAGAAGATATTCGAAAGCATGTAAGAGGTAAAGATGATTCTGTCGTTAGTTCCTTTGGTGAGCTTGATCCCGACAAGGTTTCCGAGTCATTTGTTTTAATGGGGTTAGTTAAAAACAACATCGAGGTTTTCGAACCACGGGCAACTGTTACTAGATCTGGAGGTCTTTGCGCTGGATGCCCTCATATGGCTTCTTACTATGTTATCAAAGAAGTTTTGAGACAGAGAGGTGGCGGAATAGTTGCGGGCGATCGAGGTTGCTACAATCAAGGAGCTAAGTTTCCGCTTGAGGCATTGGACACTTGCATGGATATGGGTGCTAGTATTGGAATTGCTTATGGCATATCTAAAGCTGGTGTGAAAGAGCCAATTATAGCTGTTATTGGAGATTCCACGTTCTTCCATGCCGGTCTTCCAGCTTTAGCTAACGCTACATACAACCATGCCAAGTTTACCATAACCATATTCGATAACGGATGGACTTCTATGACTGGACAGCAACCAAGCTTCTCAACCGGACTAACAGCAACTGGACTACCTACAAATAGATTATTCCCTGAGCTTTTAGCAAAGGATCTTGGTGTTTCTTTCGTTGAGGTTGTTGATCCTTTCGATGTGGATAAGGCTAAAGAAATTCTCAGCAAAGCATTAGATTATGAGGGTGTAAGCGTTGTAATTTTTAGGCATGAGTGTGCTTTACAGGAAGAAAGAAGACTAAGAGCCCAGGGGATAAAAAGGAAGCCCTACTTTGTAGACCCTAAGAAATGCACTGGATGTAGGCTTTGTTTAACAAAAACAGGATGCCAAGCATTGAGATTTTCTGATGGAAAGATGACGATAGATACTGAACTATGTACTGCTTGTGGACTATGTGCATATGTCTGTCCCTTTGATGCTATCTCACAGTTGGGTGAGTCGCTATGAAAAATAAAGATACTAAAGTAATAGTGTCTGGAGTTGGAGGCCAAGGTATAATGCTCTTAACTAGAAGTATAATGCTAGCAGCAAAGTTGTCTGGCCTCCGTATTATAGGAAGCGAAATTCATGGACATGCTGTGAGAGGAGGATCTACGTATTCGATAATCGTCTACGGTTCAAACAATGAAAGCCCAATACTGATGAAAAACTCAGTAGACTATATAATAAGCTTAGAACTAGCAGAAGCTTTAAGAATGGGCCCTTACCTAAAAAAGAATGGACTCGTAATTTCTTCAAATACAAAGATAGTTCCTGTTACCAGCGTTCTAAAAAATGAGAAGTACCCTACCGAAGAAGATATAAAAGATGAATTCAATGGATGGGCAAGAGCTACGATTATACTTGATACGAAAGCAATAGCTAAAAAAATAGGGAACTCCAGAGTAACGAACTCTGTTCTTTATGGTGTTTTTTCTGTTTTTGAACAAGATGTTATACCTCTTGAAACTTTTAAAGAAGCGTTACTTGCACAGGTTCCAAAGAAGAGTTTGGAAGAAAACATAAAAGCCTTCGAAGAAGGCGTAAATATTGCTGAAAACGAAGTAAAGCTAACAATTAGTAAGAGCTGTTGATTTTTTTGGCAGATTCTACTACCGCCATATATTTATCGTAATTGATTTCTTGGCATACAAAATAGAAAAATTTACATTTGTAGTAAAAAATGTAATTTTAAGAAGGTAGTAAAAATAAGACTGTTCAAGTTTCAAAACTGTAAGCTAGAAGCATACAGAAATGCAATAGATATAACAAATATAGGACTTTCCTAGGAACTAAACTTTCTGTAAATCTATTAAGTTGATGTTCTGTTTCTTCTTAAGGTGAAATAAAATGAAAAAGTAAAAATTAGCAAAAGAACGGTGAAAATCTTAGAGGGCAAGAATCTCCCAACTTTAGTAAGGTGGTGCTACTTTATGGTCCACAAAATAAGCGTTGCACATTTCTTTGAACTCAGCTTTTTCAAGTAATTTTCTAGTTAGTAGCCCGGGAGAGATTCGAACTCTCGTCAAGGGGTCCAAAGCCCCCCATGCTTGACCGCTGCACCACCGGGCTTCCCGGGCCGTTTTAGGTACTTAAAAAGAGTTTATTAAATTTTACATTTAAGCTTCAAGAAACACGCTTAAACATAAGCTATGCTTTTTGTTTGAAAACTCAAAAATATCCTCTTGTTCCGCGTGGTACGAATTTATTCTTTCTTAAGAACCGGAGAAGAAAGTTCTAAATACTAAAAGAGTTGCCTAATATACTAGACCTTTTTCCTTAAAGTAACTTAAAGTAGCCAGCCATCAGGGCTTCGCGTACCCAGAGGAGTACACTACCACCCTGACCGCGACCGTGTTTAACTTCCGTGTTCGGAACGGGTACGGGTGGATCCACGGTCCTATGGCCGGCTTGAATTCAAAGGTAAACAAAGGGATTTTTAAGCTTTACGCACTTGCTCCACAGTAAGGACAAATTGTAGAGTCCGTAGAAATAATTTCACCACAGTTGTTGCACAACTTCCTTCTTGAGAACAGAATTAGGTTCTCCACTTCTTTATTGGTGGTTATTTCTCTTATGAGCTTACTTTCAACATAATCTACGTTTAAGCCTAGAGATGTTGTTCCAATGAGTTTACTTTGAAGAGTAAGGTCTTCTTTCATGGCATTAAGTTGGTCAGAAATGGGAAGACCTCCTTCTAGACCGACCAAAGGAAGTTTTTCTTTAGAGTTAATGTAATCATTCATCATCGGAGCTATAAGTAACTTAATCTTGTCTGAGGATTCCCTCAACGTCGCTGCTCTTAGACTGTTGATAATTTTTTCGACCATGCCTTCATAACTTCTTTGAGATTCACCTCCAGCTATTTCTTTTGCGCTGCTTCTTATATTTCTGAAGCTTACGACTCCTAGGAGTTCTTTATCATTAAAGAAGATTTTTCCGTTAGTTCCAACGCTTGAAAGAATAGGCAAAAGTTTGTTTTGTAATCTTTCTTGAAGAAACTTGTCCTTTATTTTAAAAGCTTCAGAAATTTTATTAATTGTGTTCCTTAGCTTGTCAAAGAATAAAGCTTCCTTTCCTTTTGATTGTGCCCAAATGTTTAAGAGGTTGATGTTAATTTCTCCTAAAACAATCTTTCCATGAAGCTCGTCCTTATTGCTCGTCTTTGTTATCTGAATGTTACTGTAAAGAGAGAGGGAATTTTGTTTTGTAATTTTTACTTGGCATCCTAAAGAAGCTAACTTTACTGCATTTTCAGCTAAGCCAAGAACATCCTCAGGCTTATCTACGTTGAACACTGTTACTCTTAAATCACTTGCTAACATAATTTTAAATAAAGCTGTTATATCATTCAAAATTTTCATCAAGTTGTCCTTTCCCACTTCTTTGAAATCTATGCCTAGGTTTAGTTTAGCGGCGTTCTGAAGTGAAAGTAAGATAACTTTATTCAAGTCACCTATATAGTTAAGGGTATCATTTGTTAACAAGACTGTTTGATAGCCATCAACTTCTTTAGAAAGAAAGTAAGAAAATTCTCCAAGGACAATGTCTTTCTCTTCTTTACTTGCCTTGCTGTTTTTTAGATGAGAACCAGAAATTAAGGCACTCCATTTGGCGTCTTCGCTCAGTATGTGGACCACTTCCAAAGGCTTAACAGACCAACTCTCGAGAAATCTTATTGTAATAGTTTCCTCCATATGCATGTCTCCGATCCTCTTAGGAAGCACCTCTAAGAAAGAATACTGACGTAAGACTTCTTTTCCTGCTTCTAAGAACGCAACTTCTCCGCCTGGAATTTTTAGTAATCTTTCTTTAACGTCATAAACAGGCAAACCAAGTCTAGTTATTTTGTGTCTTAGTTTTTCTTCTCCTCTTTCAAGTAGTACGTTTATTACCAGTTCTCTTATAAGAGGGGCAGTAAGATATCTAATTTTTAGTCGACTTATTCTTTCGCTAACTTCTAAAGCTATTTCGTTAGCTTCGTCTTCATCCATACCTGTTTCCTTGATTAACGATTCAACTATTTTTCTAGTTTCAAACCTTTCAAATTTTAATCTAGAGGTTCTAACTAAGGGTCTTTCTTCTGATTCGATACTTTCTTCTTGCATTTCATATATCTTTTTAAGAATTGATTCTCCTCTTCTTGTTAACTTATATTTTTTCTCTTCCTCGTCAATCTCTATAAGCCGTGTTCTCATAAGCTTTTTTACATGAAATGAGAACTTTCCTGCATCGGTTTTTTGATCCAGCCCGAGCTTTCTCATTAAGTCATTGTACCTTAGTGGTCCTTTTTCAAGCA